>NZ_JBEXCY010000378.1:3247-5209 GCF_040605515.1 Dactylosporangium sp. NPDC005572
TATGTACCCGGCCAATGGTTCGCCGGCGGTCCAGGTGTGTGGATGGGTAGGGGAGCGTCGTGTCACCGGTGAAGCGGCGGAGTGATCCAGCCGTGGAGGTGACGCGAGTGAGAATGCAGGCATGAGTAGCGAAAGCAGGGTGAGAAACCCTGCCGCCGGATGACCAAGGGTTCCAGGGCCAGGCTAATCCGCCCTGGGTGAGTCGGGGCCTAAGGCGAGGCCGAGAGGCGTAGTCGATGGACAACGGGTTGATATTCCCGTACCCGCGTAGAAGCGTCCATGCTGAACCTGCTTGTACTAACCATGCGAAGGTCTGGGCCCTTTCGGGGGTTTGGGCTGGAGTCTGGGAACTTGGGTGGTAGTAGGCAAGCGATGGGGTGACGCAGGAGGGTAGCTGGACCCGGCCGGTGGTTGTGCCGGGGCAAGCGTGTAGCCCGTGCTGTAGGTAAATCCGCAGCACTTGTGGGTGAGACGTGAAGCGGAGCCGTTCAGGTGAAGTCAGTGATCCCATGCTGCCGAGAAAAGCCTCTAGCGAGTTTCGAGCGGCCCGTACCCCAAACCGACACAGGTGGTCAGGTAGAGAATACCGAGGCGATCGGGCGAACTGTGGTTAAGGAACTCGGCAAATTGCCCCCGTAACTTCGGGAGAAGGGGGGCCACCGATGGTGAGACCACGTGCTGGTGGAGCGGTTGGTGGCCGCAGAGACCAGGGGGAAGCGACTGTTTACTAAAAACACAGGTCCATGCTAAGTCGTAAGACGACGTATATGGACTGACGCCTGCCCGGTGCTGGAACGTTAAGGGGACCTGTTAGTCCTTCGGGGCGAAGCGGAGAACTTAAGCGCCAGTAAACGGCGGTGGTAACTATAACCATCCTAAGGTAGCGAAATTCCTTGTCGGGTAAGTTCCGACCTGCACGAATGGCGTAACGACTTCCCCACTGTCTCAACCACAGGCCCGGCGAAATTGCACTACGAGTAAAGATGCTCGTTACGCGCGGCAGGACGGAAAGACCCCGGGACCTTCACTATAGCTTGACATTGGTACTCGAATTCGATTGTGTAGGATAGGTGGGAGCCGGTGAAGCGGCCACGCCAGTGGTTGTGGAGGCAAGCTTGAAATACCACTCTGTTGGATTTGGGTATCTAACCTTGGACCGTGAGCCGGTTCAGGGACAGTGTCTGGTGGGTAGTTTAACTGGGGCGGTTGCCTCCTAAAATGTAACGGAGGCGCCCAAAGGTTCCCTCAGCCTGGTTGGCAATCAGGTGTTGAGTGCAAGTGCACAAGGGAGCTTGACTGTGAGACTGACAGGTCGAGCAGGGACGAAAGTCGGGACTAGTGATCCGGCACTGGCAGGTGGAAGCGGTGTCGCTCAACGGATAAAAGGTACCCCGGGGATAACAGGCTGATCTTCCCCAAGAGTCCATATCGACGGGATGGTTTGGCACCTCGATGTCGGCTCGTCGCATCCTGGGGCTGGAGTAGGTCCCAAGGGTTGGGCTGTTCGCCCATTAAAGCGGTACGCGAGCTGGGTTTAGAACGTCGTGAGACAGTTCGGTCCCTATCCGCCGCGCGCGTAGGATACTTGAGAAGGGCTGTCCCTAGTACGAGAGGACCGGGACGGACGAACCTCTGGTGTGCCAGTTGTTCTGCCAAGAGCACGGCTGGTTAGCTACGTTCGGAAGGGATAACCGCTGAAAGCATCTAAGCGGGAAGCTCGCTTCGAGATGAGGTATCCCACCCCTAGAGGGTTAAGGCCCCCAGCGAGACCACTGGGTTGATAGGCCGGAAGTGGAAGCCTGGTAACAGGTTTGAGCTGACCGGTACTAATAGGCCGAGGACTTGACCTCAAACAATGCTTTGAAGTGTTTTGCATCCACTGTGTGATTCTGAACCAACACCACAACGCACCCCTGCAACGTCAGGGTGTGCGGTGGTTGACAGGTTCATAGTGTTACGGCG
>NZ_JBEXCY010000379.1:0-5053 GCF_040605515.1 Dactylosporangium sp. NPDC005572
CCGCCACCGCCGGGTTCGCAGTCCCCGAACGCAAGCTCGCCAACGCCTGACCTTCCCAGCCACCCGGTCCCGGACCTCCCCACGAGGTCCGGGACCACGCCTGTCCGCTGACGCGCTTCGCGCCACAAACTGTCGTACCCGGCGAGCATGATGAGGTCCATGCGAATCCTCAGCGCGACGAGCACCGAGTTGTTCGTCGAAGGGCCGCGGCAGGTCGTCCGGGTCGAGGTGGCGGACTGGCCCGGACGGCTGGCCGTCGGCGGCGACGGCGTGTCCGGGTTCGCGGAGGTCGTCGACGGGCCGTTCGCCGAGGTCGGTGTGGTGTGCGACGCGCCGGTGGGCGCCGTCGTGCCGATCCGGGTCGCGGCCGACGACGGTGCGGCGGTCGAGGCCGAGCTGACGGTCGCCGAGCCCGGGTGGACGGTCTGGATGGTGCCGCACTTCCACTACGACCCGGTGTGGTGGAACACCCAGGCCGCCTACACGGCGATGTGGGACCGCGCGGGCAGGCTCGGCACCGAGTTCCGGGCGGCGTTCCAGCGCACCGGCTTCGACCTGGTGCGGCTGCACCTGGAGACGGCCCGCCGGGACCCCGACTACAAGTTCGTCCTCGCCGAGCTCGACTATCTCAAGCCCTACTGGGACAGCCACCCGCAGGACCGCGCCTACCTGCGGACCCTCCTGCGCGAGGGCCGGCTGGAGCTCATGGGCGGCACCTACAACGAGCCGAACACCAACCTCACGTCGGCCGAGTCGACGATCCGCAACCTGGTCCACGGCGTCGGGTTCCAGCGCGACGTGGTCGGCGGTGACCCGCGCACCGCGTGGCAGCTCGACGCGTTCGGCCACGACCCGCAGTTCCCCGGCCTGGTGGCGGACGCCGGGCTGGACTCGTCGTCGTGGGCGCGCGGCCCGTTCCACCAGTGGGGGCCGATGCTGTCGACGTATGAGCCGCGCGACGGCTGGGCCGACCCGGCGGTGATGCAGTTCAGCTCCGAGTTCGAGTGGGTCGCGCCGTCCGGGCGGGGCGTGCTGACGCACTACATGCCGGCGCACTACTCGGCCGGCTGGCACATCGACGCCAAGCCGACCCTGGAGGCCGCCGAGCAGAGCGTGTATGAGCTGTTCCTGCTGCTCAAGAAGGTCGCCGCGACCCGCAACGTGCTGCTGCCGGTCGGCACCGACTACACCCCGCCGGCGAAGTGGGTGACCGAGATCCACCGGGACTGGAACGCCCGGTACGTGTCGCCGCGGTTCGTGTGCGGCCTGCCCCGCGAGTTCTTCGCCGCGGTGCGGGCGAGCCGCCCAGCGCTCAGCCCGCAGACCCGCGACATGAACCCGATCTACACCGGCAAGGACGTGTCGTTCATCGACACGAAGCAGGCCCAGCGCCACGCCGAGGCGCTGCTCACCGACGCGGAGCTGTTCGCGACGGTCGCCGCGGCCCGCGGCGCCGGTTTCCCGCACGCCGCGGTCGACAAGGCGTGGCGGCAGCTGGTCTACGGTGCCCACCACGACGCCATCACCGGCAGCGAGTCCGATCAGGTGTATCTCGACCTGCTCACCGGCTGGCGGGAGGCGCACGACCTGGCGGCGGGGGTCCTCGACGACGCCCTGCGCCACCTCACCCCGCCGGCCGACGGCATCGTCGTCTTCAACCCGTCGAACTGGCCCCGGTCCGGCATCGTGCGCACCGACGACGTCGAGTTCCGCGCCGCCGACGTCCCACCGCTGGGGTATCGCACCTTCCCCAGGCAGCAGAGCACCCAGCGGTGGACCGCGGCGGACGAGCCGGTGATCAGCAACGACGCCTACCGGGTCACCGTCGACCCCCGGCGCGGCGGCTGCGTGTCGAGCGTCGTCGACCTGCGCACCGGCCGGGAGCTGCTGCAGCCCGGCCGGGTCGGCAACGAGCTGCACGTCTACGACGAGTATCCGGCGCACCCGCGGTTCCACGAGGGCCCGTGGCACCTGCTGCCGAAGGGCCCGCCGGTGCACGGCTCGGCCCGCGGGCCGGCCACCGGCACGACGACGGAGCACGGCCCGCTCGGGCAGCGGATCACCGTCACCGGCGCGGTCGGGCCCATGCGGTACACGCAGATCCTCACGCTGTGGCACGGCGAGTCCCGGCTCGAGCTGGTGACCAGGATCGACGACTTCGCCGGCGAGGACCATCTCGTCCGGGTCTGCTGGCCGGTCGCGGTCCCGGGCGCGCTGCCGGTCAGCGAGGTCGGCAACGCCGTCGTCGGCCGCGGGTTCGGGCTGATCGACGCCGACAGCGAGCAGGCGCCGTGGACGCTCGACAACCCGGCCCACCACTGGTTCGGCGTCTCCAGCACCGCCCGTGTCGAGGTCCGCGACCCGGACGGCGGCCGCCGGCACACCCGGGCGATCGGCGTCGCCGAGATCGTCGCCGACGACGACGTGCGCGACCTGGCCGTCGCCCTCGTCCGCAGGGGCGTCACGGCCACCACGTCCCGGCCGGGCGGCGCGCGGTACGGCCGGCTCGCCGTCGACTCGAACCTCCCGGACGTGCGGATCGCCGTCGGCCGCACCGCCTACACCGACGCCGTCGTCGCGGCCGCGGGCTGCGCCGAGGAGGTCGACCGGCAGCTCGCCGCGACCGGCCGGGCCCGGGTGTGGGTCGCCGCCGAGCGGGCCCTCACCGAGGTGTGGCGGCCCGACGCCGACCTGACCGGCCTGCTCGACCTGCCGGTGCTCGTCGTCATCGACGACGTCGCGGGCCTCTGCCGCGACGTCGCCACCGGCACGGTGCCCGCGACCCGACCGGCCGGCGGGCGCCCCGATCCCGACCCGGACCTCGACGACTGGACCGTGGCCCTGGTCAACCGCGGCATCCCGGGGTTCGCGGTCGACACCACGGGCGCGCTGCACCTGTCGCTGGTCCGCTCGTGCACCGGCTGGCCGTCCGGCGTCTGGATCGACCCGCCCCGCCGGACCGCCCCGGACGGCTCGACCTTCCAGCAGCAGCATTGGTCACACAGCTTCGAGTACGCACTCGTGGCCGCCCCCGGCGACTGGCGGGCCGCCGGCCTCGTCCGGCACGGGCACGAGGTCAACCACCCGCTCCACGCCCGCCCGGCAACCGGCGACGCGGCACCGGCGGCGGAGTCGTTCGTGACCGTCGAGGCGGACGGCGACGTGGTGCTCACCGCGCTGAAGCCGGCCGGCAACCCCCTCGCCCGCGGCGCCGCACCCACCACGGTGGACGGTGTGACGGTCCGGCTGTACGAGGCGTCCGGCCGCCCGGCCCAGGCCCGGCTGCGGCTGTGGGCGCCGGCCGTCGAGGCGCACGCGGTGGACCTCCTCGAAGCGCCCGGCAAGCCGCTGCCGGTGGACGCCGGCGGCGGCGTGCGGCTCGCGCTGGGCGGCGCGGACGTCGCGCAGGCGACGCTGCGGGTCGGCCCGATCCCGCCGGCCGACGAGCCGCCCGTGCCGGCGTACGCGAAGTACTGGCTGGACAACGCGGGGCCGGCGCCGACCGGGAACCTGCCGGTCGCCCTGCACCTCGACCCGCCGGTCGCGGTCGCCGACGGCCCGGTCACGCTGACCGCGACCGTGGCGTCCAACCTGGTCGCCGAGGACTCCACCGGCACCGTCGAGCTGGCGGCGCCACCGGGCTGGCGAGCCGAGCCCGGCAGCTTCCCGTTCTCCCTCGCGCCGGGTGGCTTCGCCGCCACGCCGGTCGTCCTCACACCGCCGCCGGACGCCGCGCCGGGCGTGCACTGGGTGCGGGCGCGCACCGACGGGCTGGTCGAGGACGTGGCCCGGCTGCTCGTCGGCGCGGCCGGCCCGGAGACGGTCACCGCCTCGTGGGGCCCGCTGGAACAGCTGCGGCCCGGCGACGAGTCCGTGCTCCGGCTGGACCTCGCCACCGACGCCGCCGGGCCGGTCGAGGTCGACGTGCGGCTGGTCAGCCCGTGGGGGGCCTGGCGGCTGTTCCCCGTCGTCGCGGCCCGGGTCGCGCCGCCCTACCGCCTCGAGCTGCCGGTGCGGGTGCCGCGGGACCACGAGCCCGGCCGGTGGTGGGTCCTCGCGAAGCTCGCGCACGCCGGCGAGCTGCACTACACCGCCCCGCTGACGGTGGAGGTGCTGCCGTGAACGCCGTCGCGGCCCGCATCGGCGACCGGGCGCTCGCGGTCCCGGCCTGCGGCGAGCAGCTGGAGGTGCTGCGGTGAACGGCGTCGCCGCGTGGGTCGGCGGCCGGGCGGTCGCCGTCGCGGCGGGCGGCGAGCGGGTGGAGGTGCTGCCGTGAACGGCGTCGCCGCGTGGGTCGGCGAGCGGGCGATCGCCGTCGCGGCGGGCGGCGAGCGGGTGGAGGTGCTGCCGTGAACGGCGTCGCGGCGTGGGTCGGCGAGCGGGCGATCGCGGTCGTGGCCGTCGAGGAGCGGCTGGCGGCGATGCGACGCGGGCCGTACGCGGCCCGGCTTCCCCACCCGGACACCGCCGAGGGCCGCAACCTGCGCCGGTGGCTGGTGCAGGTCCTCGTCGCCGAGGCGGTCGTCGAGCACGAGGCCGCCGCGCTCGGGGTGGTCGCGGACGACGAGGAGCCCCGGCCGCTCACGCTCGCCGAGGCCCTGCGGACCGGCGGGGTGACGGCCGCGGTCGTCGCCGCCCACCCCCTGGCCCGGGCGCTGCGGCTGCGGGTCGCGCCGCCGCTGCCCGCATCCGACGAGGTCACCGCCGACTACCACCGCCGCAACCGCGACCGGCACCCGGAGCCCCTCGACGACGTGCGGGCCGGCCTGGCCGCGCGCCTGGGCGCCGAGGACGCCGAGCGGCGGTTCGCGGCCTGGCTCGACGGGCGGTACGCGGCGCTGGTGCGGCTGGCGCCGGGGTACGAGCACCCGGCAGACCCCCGCCACCCCGACGCGACGCATCGGCACTGACCATGCGCGGTTCAGCCGACGTCGAGCCGGACCGGCAGCTCCCTGCGCGGGCCGCGGCGGCGTTGGCCTCGTAGCGGTCCGGCTCCCGGCCGAAGCGCAGGTAGGCGACCGTCGCCGCCGCGGCGAGCGCGGCGAGCGCGGCG
>NZ_JBEXCY010000380.1:0-5024 GCF_040605515.1 Dactylosporangium sp. NPDC005572
CGGCGGCGGTCGAGGGCTACCCGGTCGTCCTGGTCCCGGGGGAGCGCCTCGCGGCCGGCGACCTGTACGTCGGCAGCGTGGGCGTGTTCGCGGCCGCCGGGTTCACCGAGGTCAGCCGCCCGACGCCGCGCCGCGCGGTGATGCGCGTCGAGCTGCGGTAGCGCCGGGCGCGCCCAGCGGGAACGCTCCGTGACGTGCCCCATAAAACAGGAGTCTTGGAGTCCTCTTTAGGTAGGGTCGACGTGTGCGACTCAACCGCTCCACGGACATCAGCCTGCGCATCCTGATGCTGGGTGCCGCTCGGGAGGGCCTGCTCACCATCGACGAGCTGGCCGACGCGGTCGCCGTGCCGCGGCACCACCTGGCGAAGGTCGTGCAGCGCCTCCAGCACCTCGGGCTGCTGGAGACCGTGCGCGGACGCGGCGGCGGGGTGCGCCTGGCCGCCGCGGCCCGCACGGCGTCCGTCGGCGGGCTGGTGCGTGAGCTCGAAGGCGAGACGGAGGTCGTCGAGTGCACCGGCGACCCGGCATGTCCCCTGAGCCAGGGCTGCCGGCTGCGCGGAGCGCTGCGGCGGGCGCAGGAGGCCTTCTACGCCACCCTCGACCCGGTCACGATCGACGACCTCACCGCGCCACCCGTGCGGCAGGTGCTGTTGCGCCTGGGCCGCCCATGATCCGGAGGACATCCATGCTGTCAGCCACGAATCGCCCGGTCGTCGAGGCGACCCTCCCGGTCGTCGCCGACCACCTCGACGCCGTCTCGGACGTCTTCTACCGCACGATGCTGGGCGAGAACCCCGACCTGCTCGACCTGTTCAGCCGCAGCGCGCAGGCCACCGGCCAGCAACGGCAGGCGCTGGCCGGCGCGGTGGCGGCGTTCGCGGCGCACCTGGTCGGCGCGGGACCGGACGCCGTGACGTTCGAGCACCTGGTGAACCGCATCGCCCACCGGCACTGTGCGCTGGGCATCCGCCCCGAGCAGTACACCGTCGTCGGCCGGTACCTGCTCGCAGCGGTCGGCACCGTGCTCGGCGACGCGGTGACCCCGCAGGTCGCGGCCGCCTGGGACGAGGTCTACTGGCTGTTCGCCACCCGGCTGATCGGACGCGAGACGCGCATCTACGCCGAGGCCGGAACCGACGGCGAGCACCCCTGGCGCGAGTACGTCATCGGCAGCCGGACCGCCGAGGCGGCCGACACCGTCTCGTTCGTCCTCACCCCGGCCGACGGCCGCCCGGCCCCCCGGTTCCGGCCCGGGCAGTACGTCACCGTCGCCGCCGACCTGCACGACGGCACGCGCCAGCTGCGCCAGTACTCGCTGTCGCGGGCCGCCGACGACCAGACCCTGCGCATCACCGTGCGGCGCGTGCGCGGCGACGGCGGGGCGCCGGACGGGGTCGTCTCCGGCTTCCTGCACGACCACACGGCCCCCGGCGACCGGCTGCGGCTGAGCCAGCCGTACGGCGACCTCGCCCTGACGTCCGCGGACACGCCGCTGCTGCTGGTCAGTGGCGGGGTCGGGGTCACCCCGATGGCCGCGATCCTGGACCACGTGGCCCGCACCCAGCCGGCCCGGCATGTCACCGCCGTGCACGCCGACCGCAGCCTCGACCGGCACCCGCTGCGCGCCGACATGCACGCCAGCGGCGCACGGCTGCACTCCTTCGAGACCCTCGTCTGGTACGAGCAGCCGACCCCGGACGCGTTCACCGGTCTGCTCGACGTGGACGCCATCCCGGTACGCCCCGGCGCCGAGGTGTACCTGTGCGGCCCGGTCCCGTTCATGCAGGCGGTCCGCGCCGGTCTGCGCCGCCGCGGCGTCCCCGACGAGCGGATCCGCTACGAGGTGTTCGGCGCCGAGCAGTGGCGGCCAGCCCGCTGAAGCCCCCGCTTCCGACCAGCAACGGAGGAACCACGCGATGGAACAGTTCTCGCTCGACGCCCGCATCCGTGCGCACCTGGAACGTGCTGCCGCGTCCTCGACCGGGCGCAGCGCCGAGACCCTCTACGGCGGCCACGAACACGTCCTGCGGCAGACCCTCATCGCACTGCGCGCCGGCACGTCCCTGGCCGAGCACGAGAACCCCGGCGAGGCGACGCTGCTGGTGCTGCGCGGGCGCGTACGGCTGCACAGCGGTGCGACCTCCTGGGAGGGCGGCACCGGGGACCTGCTCGTCGTGCCGCCCGCCCGGCACAGCCTGGAAGCCGTCGAGGACGCCGCCGCGCTCCTGACCGTCGCCAGGACGCCCTGACGCCGCTTCCCCTGCGAATGTCGTCAAATCGTCATAATCTTGCGGAACCGCGTACATGACGCGGCGTGAGGCTGGATGGGGCGGCTGAACCAGACGGTGCGGAGGGATGGGCATGACGGCACTGCACCTCGCGGACGGCACGGACTTCAGCCTGGTGTGCGACGGCTGCGGCCTGGTGGTCGAGCACCTCGGCGCCAACCTGCACAGCTGGGACCTGGCGTGGAGCCTGTTCCGCCGGCACGGCTGGATCGGCGACCGCTCCGCGGGCGGCCCCCACGGCTGCCCCCGCTGCACCTCCCAGGCCGCGATGGCCGGCGATCAGTAGGCGGCCGTCACCGCGGCCGTGTCCAGCCAGGCGAGGGCCGCGGGGAGGTCGGCGAAGTTCGGCAGCAGGTCGTCGACCGACAGCATCCGCAGCGCGCCGGTGACCCGGTCGGCGGCGCCGGCCAGGCAGATCCGCCGGCCGTGACGCGCCGCGGCCTCGTGCGCGGCGACGAGCACGGCGAGCAGGGCCGAGTCGGCCGACGGCAGCCGGCTCAGGTCGAACACGACGTGCTGGGTCGGGCGGATGCCGCCGGCGACGAGGTCGTGGAGGTGGGCGTGGGTGGCCAGGTGCAGCGTCCCCGGGAGCTCGACGACCGTGACGCCGTCCAGTTCGCGCCAGGCGACCGGCTGCGGCGCGCGGCCCGCCGGCGTGGCCCGCGCGAACGACTCCTCGACCATGCCGTGGCCGCGCGGCGCGGGGCAGCGCCCGCAGGCGTGGGGGCCGGTGGGCCGCTGCGCGCCGCGCCAGCCGTCCTCCACGAACAGGCTCCACGCGACGCGCCACGTGCCCATCGCGGGCGCGAGGTTGGCGACCAGCTGGCCGCAGGTGTCACAGGCGAGACTGAAGTTCGCGCCGTCGCGGCTCAGTAGCGCGGTCATGGGCGGCTCCTCACTCATCGGTGCATTTGCCACCTTCCGCGGTGCGTGTCGCCGAACTTCCGCAATCGCATGACAGTCGTGTGACGTTTTTCCGCAGCCGGGGTGGGCCGGGTGGCCGCACCGTGGCGCGGCCACCCCGGTACGGCCCCCGGTCAGCTCGGTCCGGCCCACGTCACGGCGGTCACCGCCCGTCCCGCAGCCAGTGCCAGGCCAGCGCGCCGACCCACAGCTCGTAGCCGAACGTGCTCAGGGCCAGCAGCGGGAACAGCGCGCCCGACACGAGGGTCGCGCTGCCGACCAGGCTGAGCAGCATGACGACGGCGGCCGAGCGGACCAGCCACGGGGCCTGGCCGGTGGCGCGCAGGCCGAGCGCGATCGCGCCGACGAAGAAGACCCGCGCGAACACCGAGAACGCCAGGCCGAACGGGGCCACGGCGTCCCAGCCGGCCAGGATGCGCAGGTCGGCGCCGCCCGCGGCGGTCTCCAGGGCGACGTCGTGCAGCATGCCGGCCATCGGCCAGATCAGCGCGAGGAGGATGCCGGACGCGACCGCGACGGTGGCGAGGACACCGCTGCCGTCGGCCCGGCGCAGCCGCGCCCAGACGGCGCCGAGGAAGCCCAGCAGCAGCGAGCCGGCGGCCATGAAGGCGAAGTTGCCGATGCGGTACAGGTCGGCCGCCTCCTGGACGCCCTGCCCGCGCTGCAGGGCCGGGTCGGACGGCGAGCCGCCGTGCGGCAGGACGAAGACCGCCATCGCGATCATCACGAGCAGCTGGCAGACGGTGAAGGCGAGCCCGAAGCGGGTGCTGGTCCGCACCGGATCGGTGGTGGCGGTGACGGCCGGCGCGGTCGCTGGCGAGGTCATCGGCTGTTCCTTTCGCAGGAGGTCGCAGGAGGTCGGGTGCCAGCAACGTACGGACGCGGGCACCCCGCGGGCATCGACCCGCGGGCGGCTTCGCAGCTCAGCCCGTCGGTGCGGAGCCGATCAGCCCGTGGGATGAGGCGGCGCGGACGAGCGATGTCCTACGCTCGCGGTCGTGAACGCGTGGGTGGCCCGGCTGCGGGTGGCACGGTCGGACGCCGTCCTGGCGGCCGTGCTGACCGCGATCGCGCTCGCCCAGACGCTCGCGTTCCCGATCGCCCATCGCGGCATCGGCGAGCTCTACGTGCTCGGGTCGAGCCTGCCGCTGGCCTGGCGCCGGCGGTATCCGCTGGAGTCCGCGGCCGTCTCGAGCGCGTTCTGGCTCATCCCGCTCGACGGCTTCCCCGTGCTCGGGTTCGTCACCGTCGTCCTGCAGTTCTTCGCGGTCGGCGCCTACGGCGCGCCGCGTCCCGCCGTGTGGGCGGTCACCGCGTGGGGCTGCGTCACGGGGGCCGTCGGCACGCTGCTCGGCCCCGAGCTGCCGGTGGCGGTGATCGGGGCGGTGCTGTCCGTCGTGGCGCCGGTGGCGGCCGGGCAGCTCGTCGCGCACCAGCGCCGGCAGAACCGGGCCCTGCTGCAGCTGGCCGCCGAGCTGGAGACCGAGAAGCGCAGGGTGCGGGAGGCCGCGGTCAGCGAGGAGCGGGCCCGGATCGCCCAGGAGCTGCACGACGTCCTCGGCCACGAGCTGACCCTGATCGCCGTGCAGGCCGAGGCGGCGTCGGCGGCGCTGCGGCTGGCCCCGGCGCGGGCCGCCGCGCCGGTCGAGGCGATCCGCGAGACCTCGCACCGGACCCTGCGCCAGATCCGCTCGGCGCTCGACCTCGTGGCGCCGCCCACCGACCCGGCCGACGCGACCGCCGAGGGGCTCGCCGCAGACCCCGTGGTAAGCCCAGATGCGCTGGATGACCATCGGAAATCAGCCGCGCG
>NZ_JBEXCY010000381.1:0-4953 GCF_040605515.1 Dactylosporangium sp. NPDC005572
GTTCCAGGTCCGCGTTCCAGGTCCGCGTTCCAGGTCCGCGTTCCAGGTCCGCGTTTCAGGCCCGTACGGCCGCCGCCTCCTCGACGGCGGGGAGCAGGGCGTGGGCCCAGACCCGGTAGCCGTCGGCCGAGGGGTGGAAGCCGTCGTGGCACAGCGTGCCCGCGTCGGCCCGGAAGACGGCGCCGGTGCGCGCGCCCAGGTCGACGACCACGGCCCCGGCCGCCGACGCCGCGGCCGCCTGCAGCCGGGCGATCCGGCGGCTGCGCAGCCCGAGCAGCTGGCGCAGCGGCGGGGCGAACGCGCGGAGCGCGCCGAAGTCGGGGCAGGTGCCGACGACGACCGGGATGTCGGCGTCGCGCAGCCGGCGGCTGGCCGCGCCGAGGTGCTCGGCCGCGTCGGCGCCCGAGCCCAGGTGGGTGACGTCGTTCGTGCCGACGAGCACCAGCGCCACGTCCGGCCGGGGCCCGACGAGCGCCCGGGCGACCTGGGTGGCCAGGTCGGACGAGCGCGAACCGGCCACGGCCACGCTCGACAGCTCGACCCGGCGGCCGGCCGAGCCCTCGGCCAGCAGCGCGGCGAGCTGGCCGCCGACGGTGTCGGCCACCCGGTCGACGCCGACGCCGAGCGCCGTCGCGTCGCCGAGCAGCACCAGCCGCATCGGCGGCTTGCCGGTCGCGCCGATCGACGAGCGCATCGCGAGGCGCATGTCGGGCTTGGCGTAGGTGCGGGTCCGCGCCGCGAGGGCCTGGGCCGCCAGCACGGCGGCGCCGCCGACGGTGCCGGCGACCAGGGTCACGGTGGCGAGGCGGGCGAGCCGCCGCACGACGCTCATGTCAGCTCCTCACTCCGCGCGGCGCTCGGCTGCCGTGCGGCCTGCTGCGGCAGCCGGTGCCAGACCCGGTGGCGCAGCTGCGCCCACCGGCCGGCCGGGCCGCGGTCCTTGCCGGCGACCTGGGTCGCGCTGACCTCGGTGCCGGGACGGTGGGCCGCCTCGGCGGCCGCCTGGGGCAGCGACCGGACGCCCTCGCCGGCGGCGAGGCCCGGGACCGCCGCCAGGGCGGGCTCGGTCAGCGCGGCCACCACGGTAGGCAACACCGCCTGGGCGGCGGCCAGGTAACCGGCACCGGACGGGTGGAACCGGTCCAAGCTGAACATCCGGTCGGGGTCGGCGTAGAACAGCTCACCGAGGAGGTCACCCAGGGACACGGTACGCCCGCCGGCCTCGACGACCGCAATGGTCTGCGCGGTCGCCATCTGCCGGCTCCAGTGCCGGGCCAGCCAGCGCAGCGGCGGCTGGATCGGCCGGATCGTGCCGAGGTCGGGGCAGGTGCCGACGACCACCTCGACGCCGGCCGCGCGCAGCGTGCGCACCGCGTCGACCAGGTGGCGGACCGCGGTCCGGACGCTCACCCGGTGGGTCACGTCGTTGCCGCCGATGCTGATCACCGCCACGTCGGGGCGGTGCCGCAGCGCGACCTCGACCTGCGGCGGGAGGCCCTTCGACTCGGCCCCGACGACCGCGAGGCAGCGCATCCAGACCGGCCGCCGCTGCTGCTCGGCGAGGCCGGCCGCGACGGCTGCGGCGAACGTCTCGCTCGGCTGCTCGGCGCCGTAGCCGGCGGCCGACGAGTCGCCGAGCACCACCAGGCGGATCGGCTCGCCGTCGTAATGCGCGCCGTACGTGCCGTCGGCCCGCGGCGGCGGGCTGATCACCTGCGGAATCGTCTTCCGCGCGAGCAGCGCCTGGCCCAGGACCAGCCCGTAGAACAACGCCCCGGCCCCCGCGATCCCCCCGCCACCGACCGCCGCCGCCGTGGCGATCCGCCGCACCTGCTCCGACTGAAGCTTCAACGCCCCCGCCCCTTCCCCCAAAGCCTCTGCGACCCCGAGGCTAGCCCCCGCTTCCCAAGTGTTCCTCGCCATTCGTCCGCTTTGCGATCGTCCTCATTCCGACCGGTGGAGCAACCAGGCCGCCCGCCCGGATCGGTCGGCCAAACCTTTCCATTCTTACCGCGCGCGTCGCAGTGACGGTTGCCGCTCGATGGTGACGGGCACCATTACATTCGAGGGCCGGGACACTCGGGAGGACGGCAATCATGGCGGACGGCGCGCTCAAACGACACTTGGCGTGGACGGCGTTACTGCGGGTGTTCAAGCCCGGCACGCCGGGCGTCGGGCGGCGGCTCGCCGCCATCCCGCGGATGATCAAGGCGACCTTCAAGCGTGAGTACGACGGCGGCGCCCGGCTGGCCATGATCGCCGTCGCCGGCGCGTACATCGTGTCGCCGATCGACGCGGTGCCCGAGCTGTTCCTGCTGATCCTGGGCGTGGTCGACGACGTCGCCGTGGCCGGGTACTTCGCCGGCGCCCTCATGGACGAGCTGGAGCGCTTCCTGGAGTGGGAGAAGCGGCGGGAGAGCGTCATTCCCGGGCACGTCGTCGGGTGAGCGTCGGGTGAGCACGGCCCGGCTATACGCTGGGCACGTGCGCTACTACGACAACGTCGTCGAGTTGGTGGGCAACACCCCCCTCGTCCGGCTCCGCAACGTCACGTCCGGCATCCCCGGCACGGTCCTCGCCAAGGTCGAGTACCTGAACCCCGGCGGCAGCGTGAAGGACCGCATCGCGCTGCGCATGGTCGAGGAGGCCGAGGAGGCCGGGCTGCTGAAGCCCGGCGGCACCATCGTCGAGCCGACCTCCGGCAATACCGGCGTCGGGCTCGCCCTGGTGGCGCAGCTGCGGGGGTACCGCTGCGTCTTCGTCTGCCCCGACAAGGTGAGCGAGGACAAGCAGAACGTCCTGCGCGCCTACGGGGCCGAGGTCGTCGTCTGCCCGACCGCGGTCGCCCCCGAGGACCCGCGCTCCTACTACAACGTCTCCGACCGGCTGGCCCGCGAGATCCCCGGCGCCTGGAAGCCCGACCAGTACGCGAACCCGGCCAACCCCCGCTCCCACTACGAGACCACCGGCCCGGAGGTCTGGGAGCAGACCGAGGGCCGCGTGACGCACTTCGTCGCCGGCGTCGGCACCGGCGGCACCATCTCGGGCGTCGGGCGCTACCTCAAGGAGGTCTCCGGCGGCGCCGTCCGCATCGTCGGCGCCGACCCCGAGGGCTCCGTCTACTCGGGCGGCACCGGCCGGCCGTACCTGGTCGAGGGCGTCGGCGAGGACTTCTGGCCCACGACGTACGACCGGGAGATCTGCGACGAGATCGTCGAGGTCTCCGACAAGGAGAGCTTCGAGCTCACCCGCCGCCTGGCCCGCGAGGAGGGCCTGCTGGTCGGCGGCTCGTGCGGCATGGCGGTCGCGGCGGCCCTGCGCGTGGCGGCCGAGGCCGGCCCCGACGCGGTCGTGGTCGTCCTGCTCCCGGACGGCGGCCGCGGTTACCTCTCGAAGATCTTCAACGACGGCTGGATGGCCCGCTACGGCTTCCTGCGCACCGCCGCCGAGACCCCCACGGTCGCCGACGTGCTCGTCGGCAAGGACGGCGGGATGCCCCAGATGGTCCACGTCCACCCGAACGAGACGGTCCGCGACGCGATCGACTACATGCGCGAGTACGGCGTCTCCCAGCTGCCGGTCCTCAAGGCCGAGCCGCCGGTCGTCACGGGCGAGGTGGCCGGCTCGATCGCCGAGCGCGACCTGCTCGACGCGCTGTTCTCCGGCCAGGCCCACCTGCACGACATCGTCGAGCGCCACATGGGCGACCCGCTGCCGATGATCGGCGGCGGCCAGCCGGTGGGCGAGGCGGTGGCCCTCCTGGAGAAGGCCGACGCCGCCGTGGTGCTCGTGGACGGCAAGCCGGCCGGCGTCATCACCCGCCAGGACCTGCTGGCCCACCTGACGTAGGGCGCAGCGCGTCGCGCAGGGCCGTCACCGCCTCCACGGCGGCGGGGACGGCCCTTGGCGCGTGGCGGGCCAGGTCGGCCGCCAGGACCCGCAGCTGGTCCGGGAGGGCCAGGTCGTTGTCCAGCCGGGGCACCGGGCGCGGTGGCGCGCCCTCGGCCGTCGCCGCGGCGTCGGCCAGGGTCTGCAGGGTCCCGTGGAACGCCTCGGCGCGGGAGCGGCCCGGAACGGCACTGGACGCCGCCCAGCGGGACGGCGTCCAGTGTGCGACCTGGCCGACCAGCCTGTGCACCGCGGCGCCCAGCTGATCGCCGGTGGTCATCGGCGCAGGTAGCTCAGCAGGCGCAGGATCTCGTAGTACAGGAAGATCAGGCCGACGAGGATGCCGAACGCGCAGTACCACGCGTACTTCTCCGGCAGGCCGTAGCGGATGCCCTGGTCGACGGCGTCGAAGTCGAGGATGAAGGTCAGCGCGCCGACCACCACCACGACGAGGCTGAAGACGATGGGCAGCCAGCCGACCTTGCCGCTGGTGCCGTAGTCACGCAGGCCCAGGTTGATGTCGAACAGGAAGAACAGGTAGTTGGCCAGGCTCAGGACCACCACGCCGATGAGCGCGCCGATCACCATCTTGGTGAAGCGCGGGGTGGCGCGCAGCACCTTGAACTTGTAGAGCACGGCCATGATCGCGAAGATGCCGAACGTGCCGATGACGGCCTGGAAGACGATGCCGTTGTACAGGCTCTCGAACCAGCGGCTGACGAGGCCCAGCGCGACGCCCTGGAGGGCGGCGTAGGGCAGGATCACGGCCGGGTTGGTGACCCGCATGAAGGAGATGACCAGGCCGAGCACGAGCCCGGCGATGACCGAGCCGATGGCGGCGATCGCCGTGATGGCGCCGCCGGCCGGCAGCAGGACCCACGCACCGGCGCCGAAGATGCCGGTGACGGCGAGCAGCGCGACCGTGCGGACGACGACGTCGTCCATGGTCATCACGCGCGGGTAGGACGGTGCGTATCCCACGCCTGTCGAGCGCTCTTGTCGCGCCGCCTCACCAAGGCGGGTGAGCACCGGGTTGGAACTCTGCACGATCAGCCTCCAGGGGCG
>NZ_JBEXCY010000382.1:0-4826 GCF_040605515.1 Dactylosporangium sp. NPDC005572
GCGCACGTCGGCGATCCCGTCGCCGTCCAGCACCACCGACGGGGCCGGCGGCATCCGGCGGCTCACCGCCGGCCACGGCGGAAATCACCTGCGGGCACGTCCGGACCCGATGCCGGGCAGACGCAGCATCACCAGCCCTAGCACGATCATGACCAGGCCGGTCACGATGTTGTTCGCGATGGAGCCACCGCTGGCGTATGCGCCGTCGATGACCCAGGGGGAGATGAACGTCCACACCCCCAGGACCACCGGGACGAACGCCAGGCCGTGGGTACGGCCGTACGAGGCGGTGAAGGCGGTGGCCAGGAAGCCG
This sequence comes from Dactylosporangium sp. NPDC005572, assembly GCF_040605515.1. NCBI lineage: Bacteria > Bacillati > Actinomycetota > Actinomycetes > Micromonosporales > Micromonosporaceae > Dactylosporangium > Dactylosporangium sp. NPDC005572. Next base: position 314 of record NZ_JBEXCY010000382.1, read on the forward strand.
ACGGCGATGCCGCAGATAAGGTTGTTCACCGCGAGATCGGGCTGAGCACCGGCGAAGCCGACCACCCAGGGTGAGATGGCCAGGTAGACCCCGGTGAGCAACAGCAGCCCCTCGGCGATGTAGCCCGTAGGCGTCGACGACGCCAGGTCGTACCGCTCGCGCAGTTCGACGATGTCCGGGTGCCCTTCGAGGTCGGTGACGGGTCGGACCATGACGACCCCCCTTTCCTTGCGGATCACGAGGGCATCTAACCCGAATTCAGCGGAACTAACCCGCTACGTACGTTTCACGGATTTCGGGGCCGCCGCCCGGGTGGCGGGGGGCGCGGCGGTGGCGCTGCAGACGCCGGCCGCCGCACCCGGGATTCGCGTGGGAGCCGCGAGAACGGGTCGGCATCACCTCCAGGGATCGACGGGTGCGGTGACCATAGCCATCGACGGGCCTCCTTGTCCCGGGAGCGCTCCCATGCCAGAATCGTCGCCACCTCGCGTCTGGGAGCCGACGAGGCACTGGCAGCAATGGCCTTGCGTACCAAGCCATTGGCGCTGCCACACGCCCCACACCCGGTCCGAAACTTTCACGAGGAGCTGTATTTCCGTGAGCACCCCCACGAGACGCCGATGGCGCGCCCTGGCCGCCGGCCTCCTGGTCGCCGGAGCGATGGTCGCACTGCCGGCCGGCACCGCCCACGCGGCGACCGGCTGCCAGGTGACCTACTCCGTGCGCAGCCAGTGGCCGACCGGTTTCACCGGCGACCTGGTCGTCAAGAACCTCGGCGATGCGCTGTCCAGCTGGAACGTCACCTGGACGTTCGCCGGTAACCAGCAGCTGCAGCAGAGCTGGAACGGCGACTTCACCCAGACCGGCAACCAGGTCACGATCCGCAACGCGCCCTGGAACGGCAGCCTGCCCTCGGGCGGCACGGTCAACCCCGGCTTCAACGCCGCCTACAGCGGCACCAACGTGTCGCCGACGGCGTTCGCCCTCAACGGCGTCGCGTGCACCGGGCCGAACGCCTCGCCGACGGTGAGCATCACCGCGCCGGCGGCGAACACCCGCTACACGGCCCCGGCGTCGATCCCGATCACCGCCACCGCCAGCGACCCCGACGCCGGTGACTCGATCGCGAAGGTCGAGTTCTACCACGACGGCCTGCTGCTGGGCACCGACACGAGCTCCCCGTACGCCTACACGTGGACGGGCGTGCCGGCCCAGACGGCGGCGTACAGCCTCCAGGCGAAGGCCTACGACAGCAAGGGCGCGGTCACCACGTCCACCGCCGTGCCGGTGTTCGTGGACGCCCCGACCGGCCCGGCGATCGTCGCCACGCCCTCGCCGCTGACCGTCCCCGAGGGCGGCTCGACGCCGCTGTCGGTGAAGCTCAACCAGGCGCCGACGTCGAGCGTGACGGTGGCCGTCGCCCGCACCGGCGACACCGACATCACGGTCGCGCCGGCGTCGCTGACGTTCACCACCGCCAACTGGAACACCGCGCAGACCGTCACCGTCTCCGGCGCCCAGGACGCGGACAGCACCAACGGCACCGCGACGATCAACCTCACGGCGTCCGGGTGGACGTCCGCCGCGGTACCGGCGAACGAGAGCGACGACGACGTGGCCGGCGGCACCTACGTGCAGCGGTTCCTGGAGCAGTACCAGAAGCTGCACAGCGCCGGGTACTTCTCGCCCGAGGGCGTGCCGTACCACGCGATCGAGACCCTCGTCGTCGAGGCGCCGGACCACGGGCACGAGACGACGTCGGAGGCGTTCAGCTACTGGATCTGGCTGGAGGCCAACTACGGCCGGGTGAAGCAGGACTGGGCCCCGTTCAACAAGGCCTGGGACACGATGGAGAAGTACATCATCCCGACCCACGCCAACCAGACCACCGGCGGCTACAACCCGAACGACCCGGCCGACTACGCGCCGGAGGCCGACCAGCCGAGCCTCTACCCGTCGCAGGGCGGCAAGCTCGACTCGACCGTGAAGGTCGGCGTCGACCCGCTGTACAACGAGCTCGTCTCCACGTACGGCAACGCCGACGTCTACGGCATGCACTGGCTCGAGGACGTGGACAACGTCTACGGCTTCAGCTCGTGCACCCCGGTGGCCGGCTCGAAGGTGTCGTACATCAACACCTACCAGCGCGGCCCGCAGGAGTCGGTGTGGGAGACCGTCGCCCACCCGTCCTGCGAGAACTTCACGTACGGCCAGTCGGGCGCCGGCTACCTGCCGCTGTTCATCTCCGGCACGCCGGCGAAGCAGTGGCGCTACACCAACGCCCCCGACGCCGACGCCCGCGCGGTGCAGGCGGCCTACTGGGCGCTGCAGTGGGCGACCGAGCAGGGCAAGGCCGCCGACGTGTCGGCGACCGTCGCCAAGGCGGCGAAGATGGGTGACTACCTGCGCTACGGGATGTACGACAAGTACTTCAAGAAGCCGGGTTGCACCTCGACCGCCTGCGCGGCCGGCACCGGCAAGGACTCCGCTGCGTACCTCATGAGCTGGTACTACGCGTGGGGCGGCGACATGGGCGGCCAGTGGGCGTTCCGCATCGGCTCCAGCCACAACCACCAGGGCTACCAGAACCCGCTCGCGGCCTGGGCCCTGGCCAACGTGTCGGCGCTCGCGCCGCGTTCGCCGTCGGCGAAGGCGGACTGGCAGACCAGCCTCGGCCGGCAGCTGGAGTTCTACCAGTGGCTGCAGTCGTCGGAGGGCGCGTTCGCGGGTGGCGCGACGAACAGCTGGGGCGGTAACTACTCCGCTCCGCCGTCCGGCACGCCGACCTTCTACGGCATGTTCTACGACTACCAGCCGGTGTACCACGACCCGGCGTCGAACCAGTGGTTCGGCTTCCAGGCGTGGTCGGTGGAGCGGGTCGCGGAGTACTACTACGCGACCGGCGACGCCAAGGCCAAGGCGATGCTGGACAAGTGGGTGTCGTGGGCGATCGCGAACACCACCTTCACGTCGAACGGCGACTTCAAGATCCCCGACACCCTGTCGTGGACCGGCGCCCCGAACACGTGGAACCCGTCCAGCCCGCAGGCCAACACCAACCTGCACGTCTCGGTGGTGTCGACCGGCACGGACATCGGCGTGGCCGCCGCGTACGCGCGGCTGCTGACCTTCTACGGCGCCAAGGCCAACAACACGGCGGCCAAGACGACGGCGAAGAAGCTGCTGGACGGCATCTGGCTGCACACCGACGCGCAGGGCGTGGGCATCCCGGAGACCCGCACCGACTACAACCGCTTCGACGATGTCTGGTCCTCGAGCAACCAGCAGGGCCTGTTCATCCCGTCGGGCTACAGCGGCACGATGCCGAACGGCGACGTGATCGCCCCCGGCAAGTCGTTCCTGGACATCCGTTCCTTCTACAAGAACGACCCGAGCTGGCCGGCCGTCCAGGCGTACCTGAACGGCACCGGCCCGGCCCCGACGTTCACGTTCCACCGCTTCTGGGCCCAGTCCGACATCGCCATGGCGATGGCCGACTACGGCCTGCTGATCGGCTCGTGAACTAGGTAGTCCCGCTCCACCCGCCGCCCCGGCCCACCGCCGGGGCGGCGGCCTCCGGCCGATCGGCGTGCGACGGATCAGTCCGCGGCGCAGTAAAGCGTGTTGGTGTCGTCCTCCCGCACCGCGATCTCGATGTCCTTCTGCGGATGGGAGCCGACGAGGTTGCAATAGATCCCGGCCGAGAGCGCGTCGGGGTTGCTGACCGTATACGTCACCATGTACACGCCGTCACCCGTGGCGTTTCCGTCGCAGGCGACCTTGCCGGCCGGCACGTGCTGCTTGCCCCAGCGGTCGACCTCCTGGTCCGCGATGGTCATGCAGTCCCCGATCGAGTACCGGGGGTCCGGGCTGACGACCTTCCGCAACTGTGCGACCGCAAGCACGCAGGCGACGATGAGGACGACGGCCACCGCTGCGGAGACCGCGATCCACACGCCGGCCTTGGATCGGGAAGCACTCCGCGACCGCTCGGCCTGAGCGACCAGAACCGTGATCTCGTGCGCGGCACCCGGGTCGGCGCTCAGGAACGGCGCCGACCACTGCTGGAGACGCCCTTGCACGAACCGGAGGTCGGCGGAGCCGGACCGCACCGCGTGGTGAGCGGCGTCCAGCTCCAGTGCGACCTGTTGGCTCAGGCCCGGGTCGCCGCGCCCCAAGCGAAGGATGAGCCTGCCGCGCACGACTGCCCAGCCGTCCAGGGTCATCGCTCGCACGAGGGCTGCCGCTGTCGACGCCGCGAGCGCCATCTGATCGTCCATCGGCGGGCTCCGTCCCGGCGGGCCGAACATCAGTTGGACATGCCGTTGGTACCACGCAGCAGGCTCGGTTGACGTGCTCCCTTGAGCTTGCTTGTCGTGCCGGTCGGCCAGACCCGGGTCCACCGAACACAGGCGCGGTAGCGTGTGCAGCCGTGACCAGGCTCGACGGCGCGCTGCCGCGCGACGCCGCGACCGGCGAGGCCAACCGGCGGATCCGCCCCGGCCACCGCCGG
>NZ_JBEXCY010000383.1:0-4737 GCF_040605515.1 Dactylosporangium sp. NPDC005572
CTGGCCGCCGAACTGCGGCTGCACGACGTGCGGGTCCTCGTCCTGGAGCAGGAAACCGAGCCCGTGTCGTTCGTCCGCATCGTCGGCCTGCACATCCGCAGTATCGAGCTGATGGCCATGCGCGGGCTGCTGGAGCGCATGCTCGAACACGGACGGCAGCGACCGGCCGGCGGCTTCTTCGCCGCCATCAGCAAACCCGCGCCCGAGGGCCTGGACTCCGCGCACGCCTATCTGCTGGGCATCCCGCAGCCGGTCATCGTGCACCTGCTCGAAGAGCATGCGATCGAACTGGGTGCGCAGGTCCGGCGTGGTTGCGCCGTGGCCGGTCTCGACCAGGACGACGAGGGCGTGACCGTCGAGCTCGCCGACGGGGAACTGCTGCGTTCGCGCTATCTCGTCGGCTGTGACGGCGGGCGCAGCACGGTGCGCAAACTGCTCGGCGTCGGCTTCCCCGGCGAACCCTCGCGGACCGAGACGCTGATGGGCGAGATGGAAGTGGGGGTGCCGCAGGAGGAGATCGCCGCCCGGCTGGCCGAGCTCCGCGAGACCGATCGGCGACTGAGCCTCGGGCCCTTCGGTGCCGGCGTCTATCGCGTCGTGGTCCCCGCCGCGGGGGTCAGCGATCGTGCGGAGCCGCCCACCCTGGAGGACTTCAGAGGACAGCTGCGCACCATCGCCGGGACCGACTTCGGCGTGCACTCCCCGCGCTGGCTGTCCCGCTTCGGGGATGCCACCCGGCTCGCCGAACGGTACCGGGTCGGGCGGGTGCTGCTGGCCGGCGATGCGGCACACATCCATCCGCCCATCGGCGGGCAGGGCCTCAACCTGGGCGTGCAGGACGCGTTCAACCTCGGCTGGAAACTGGCCGCACAGCTGCGCGGCTGGGCGCCGGAGACGCTGCTGGACACCTACCAGGCCGAGCGTCGTCCGGTCGCCGAGGACGTGCTGGACAACACCCGCGCCCAGATGCAGCTGCAGTCCGCCGAACCGGGCGCGCAGGCGGTGCGCCGGCTGCTCACCGAGCTGATGGACTTCGACGCGGTGAACCGGCACCTGATCGAGAAGATCACCGCGATCGGCATCCGCTACGACTTCGGCGCGGGCCCCGACCTGCTCGGCCGCCGCCTGCGTGACGTCGAGCTGCGACAGGGCCGCCTGTACGGGCTGCTGCACCGCGGCCGCGGCCTGCTGCTGGACCGCACCGGACGGCTCACCGCCGGCGGCTGGTCGGACCGGGTCGACCACCTCGCGGATCCCGCTGCGGCACTGGATGTGCCGTGCGTGCTGCTGCGCCCCGACGGCCACGTCGCCTGGATCGGCGACGATCAGCGGGACCTGGACGACCAGCTGGCCCGCTGGTTCGGCAGGCCCGCCGGCGCCGGTCGTCGGCAACCATAACGGGAAATGAAGTCCCCCTTAGGTTCGTTGACATCGAAGCTCCCGAATCAGAATCTTCGTCAGGCAAGTTACTTGACAGTTCTGCTTTGGAGGCTGCCCGTGAACCACCCTCTCAGGCTGGCCGGCCTGGGCGCCGCGGCCCTGCTCCTCGTCGGCTCGGTGACGACGCTCCTCGTCATGCGCGGGGCGGACGCGGCGACGGAGACCCTGCTCTCCCAGGGCAGGCCCGCCACCTCGTCGTCGGTCGAGACCGCGTCCCTCGGCGCGGCCCAGGCCTTCGACGGCAACGGCGGCACCCGCTGGGGCAGCCTGGAAGGCGTCGACCCGCAGTGGATCCGCGTCGACCTCGGCGCGACCTACACGGTCACGCACGTGAACCTCAGCTGGGAGGCCGCCTACGGCAAGGCGTACCGCATCCAGATCTCGCCGGACGGCAGCGCCTGGACCGACATCTACAGCACGACGAGCGGCAACGGCGGTACCGACGACCTCACGGGCCTGACCGGGACGGGCCGCTACGTGCGGCTCTACGGCACGACCCGCGCCACGCAGTGGGGCTACTCGCTGTGGGAGTTCAAGGTGTACGGCAACCCGGCGGCCGGTCCGTCCGCCTCCGCGTCCGCGTCGGTGCCGCCGTCCGCGTCGCCGTCGCCCTCCCGGTCCGCCTCGGCGTCGCCGTCCCCGTCGCGCCCGCCGTCCTCCTCGCCCGCCGCGGGCAAGGACCTCACCGACCCGCGCAAGAAGGACATCGCCATGCAGCTGGTGTCCTCGGCCGAGAACTCGTCGCTGGACTGGAAGGCCCAGTACAAGTACATCGAGGACATCGGCGACGGCCGCGGCTACACGGCCGGCATCATCGGCTTCTGCTCCGGCACCGGCGACATGCTGGAGCTGGTCGAGCTGTACACCCAGCGCGTCCCCGGCAACGTCCTGGCCAGGTACCTGCCGGCTTTGCGCAAGGTGAACGGCACCGCCTCGCACGCTGGCCTCGACGGCTACGTCGCCGCCTGGCGCACGGCGGCGACGGACCCGCAGTTCACCAAGGCCCAGGACGACGAGCGGGACCGGGTGTACTTCAACCCGTCCGTCCAGCAGGCCAAGGCCGACGGCCTGCGGGCCCTGGGCCAGTTCATCTACTACGACGCGATCGTGATGCACGGCCCGGGCAACAGCGGTGTCAGCTTCGGCGGCATCCGCAAGGCCGCCCTGGCCAAGGCCAAGCCCCCGTCCCAGGGCGGCGACGAGGCCACCTACCTGAACGCCTTCCTGGACGCACGGGTGGCGGCCATGAAGACCGAGGAGGCCCACAGCGACACCAGCCGCGTGGACACCGCCCAGCGGGTCTTCCTCAACAACCGCAACTTCGACCTCAACCCGCCCCTGAGCTGGAAGGTGTACGGCGACCCGTTCACCATCCCCGCCTGATCCCGCCCTCCCGGGGCGGCCGCACGGGCCCGGCCGGCGAACACCGGCCGGGCCCGTCCGTAGGCCCGTCCGTAGGCCCGTCCGTAGGATGGCCCGAGTGACCAGCACCGACCTTGACGGCCTGCGCGCCGGCGACCTCGAGACGCGGGAGGCGCACCTCTACGGGCTCCTCGACCGGGCCCGGGACCACGGCGACCCGTCGGCCGTCGCGGCCCTGCACTCGCTGGTGCGTGACTACGGCGACTACCACCGCTCGCTCTACACCCGGGCGATGAACCAGGCCGAAGTGTTCGCCGTCGCCGACCCGCCGCAGGACCTGCGGGAGGCGCTGCTCGCGGCGCTGGCCGACACCCGGTACAACTGCCAGGCCTGGGCGGCGATGGGGTGCGCCGCGATGGGGGTGCGCGAGGCGGTGCCGCAGCTGGTGGCGCTGCTGGAGCACCGGCAGTGGATCGTCGTGGACGAGGCGGTGAAGGCCCTCGGCCGGCTCGGCGACGCCGGCACCGTGCCCGCGCTGCGGCCGCTGCTCGCCGACGACGTCGACTGGCTGCGGCTGCGGGCGGCCGAGGCGCTCGCGGAGATCGGCGGGCCGGAGGCGCTCGAGGCGCTGTGGTACGAGTTCGAACACCGCCGGTTCGCGCGGATCGGGCACATCGCCAGCGCCCTCGCCGAGTTCGCCCCGGAGGTCATCCCCAGGCTGACGGCGGCGGCCGACGACCCCGACCCGAACCGGCGCTACTGGGCGGCCGTCGCGCTCGGCTCGACCGGCGACGAGCGCGTCGCGCCGACGCTGGAGCGGCTGCAGGCCGAGGACCGCGGCTCGACGGTGTTCGACGGCGAGGTCCGGGCCGCGGCGAAGAAGGCACTGCGCACCCTGCGCCGCATCCAGGCCGCCATCGCCGCCCGCTCCGGGTGACCCGGCCCGTTCAGTCGGTGTCGGGGTGGCGGGGTGCGCCGCTGCACACGTGGAAATGCAGGTGCTTGGAGTCCTGGTAGCGGCCGAGGTTCGTCAGCACCCGGCAGGCCCCGTGCTGCCGCTCGACGTCGGCGGCGACCTGGCGGACCACCGCGAGAACCCGGCCCAGCAGGGCCGCGTCGGCGTCGCCGAGGTCGGTCAGCGACGGCACGTGCTGCTTCGGTACCACGACGACGTGCACCGGCCAGAACGGCCGGGTGTGCTCGAAGGCCAGCACGTCGCCGGTCTCGGCCACGACGGTGACCGGCGTGCGGCCGCTGAGGGCCTCGTCGCAGTAGAAGTCCTCACCCGGCTGCTGCATGTCCGGCACGATAGCCGCCCGGCCGGGGATGGTGATCGTCTGTGTCGGCCTCCCGTCCGCGGCGCGTTCCGGCCGTCAGGACGGCGGCAGGAGCCGCCGCCCGCCTCGGCATCGAGTTGCTCGGGCCGCCCCGGTGTGGAGCCCGGGCCTACGCGTCAACCGGGGACGATGCTGCCCGACTCGTCGACGGTCTTGTCCCGCCAGTAGACGTCCCACTCGTCGTCGACGTGCTCCGGGACCTTGCCGGCCGGGTAGCGCACGTAGCCCGCCGGCGGGTCCTGGCCGTCGCGCACGCAGACCCGGCCGGTCGGGTTGCCGACCGCCTTGGCCGGATACTCGCCGTTACGGCAGATCTTGTCCCGTCCGAGGCAGCCGCCGCTGAGCAGGGCCGCGGTCAGCGCGGCCGCCGCGAGGGACGCTGTTTTCCTCCGCACAGGTGTCACCGTACGCAAACCCCGCGCGGTCGGCATATCGTGGCATCGCTAACATCAACGGCGGGGGAGGGCGATGCGCGCGACCAGTCACAACAGAGCCGCGGTGATGAACGACGTCGCGCGGCTAGCGGGCGTGTCCCACCAGACGGTGTCCCGGGTGCTCAACGACCATCCGAGTGTCAGCCCGTCGACCCGGGAGCGGG
>NZ_JBEXCY010000384.1:0-4706 GCF_040605515.1 Dactylosporangium sp. NPDC005572
CCTGCTCGGCGCGGTCCGCGCCGCCGCACCGGCCGCCGTGCTCTGGACCGGGGACCCCCCGCCCGGCGCGGCCCGCCCGGGCGGTGGCCCGGTGCCGTTGCCGGAGGGCCGCCGCGACGACCTCGCCTACCTGCTGTTCACGTCGGGCTCCACCGGCGTGCCGAAGGGCGTGCCGATCACCCACGACAGCGTGCTGACGTTCGCCACCTGGGTCGCCGGCGAGCTCGGCATCGGCCCGGACGACCGGGTGTCGGGGCACTCGGCACTGTCGTTCGACTTCTCGGTCTTCGACCTGTACGGGGCGATGGCCGCCGGTGCCGCGCTGCACCTGGTGCCCGAGCACCTGAACCTCGTGCCGGACCTGCTGGCCGGCTTCATCCGCGAGTCGCGGCTGACCCAGTGGTCGTCGGTGCCGTCGGTGATGACCGCGATGGCCGGCCGCGGCGTCGTGCGGGACTTCCCGGACCTGCGCCGGGTCGTGTGGAGCGGCGACGTCTTCCCCGCACCCGCGCTGCGGCACTGGATGCTGGCGCTGCCGGGGGTGCCGTTCACGAACCTGTTCGGCCCGACCGAGACGACGGTGGCGAGCTGCATCGCCACGCTGAGCGTACCGCCCGGCGCGGCCGACCCGATCCCGATCGGCCGGGCCGTCGGCGGGGACCGGGTGGCGCTGCTGGACGACGACCTGCGGCCGGTCCCGGCCGGCACGATCGGCGAGCTGTACTTCGCCGGCGCGGGTCTCAGCCCGGGGTACTGGCGCGATCCCGGCGCGACGGAGCAGGCGTTCCGGGTCGTCGACGGGACCCGCTGGTACCGCACCGGCGACCTCGCCACCCTCGGGCCGGACGGTCTGTACTACTTCCACGGCCGGCGCGACCGGCAGGTCAAGTCCCGCGGCTACCGCATCGAGCTGGACGAGATCACGGCGGCGGCCGGCCGGCTCACCGGGGTCGTCGCGGCGGCGGTGGTCGCGGTCGACGCGCCGGGCCTGGCCGGCCGGGAGCTCTGCGCGGCGTACGTCCCGGCCGGCGGGGCGGCGCTCGACCCGGCCCGGCTGCGGGCCGAGCTGAGCGCGACGCTGCCGACGTACATGCTGCCGACCCGCTGGCTCGCCCTCGACCGGCTGCCGGTGAACACCAACGGCAAGATCGACCACGGCGCGGTCGTGCGGGTCTTCGAGGACGTCGCCGCCGCGCCGTCGCACGGATGAGGAGGTCCCTCCACAATGGACGACGTCATCGCCGCGTGGCCGGCCGAGTTCGAGGCGCTGCTACGCGAGCAGCTGCACGACCTGCCACGGCACGACCCGATCCCGGCCGGCACGTCGCTCATCGAGCTGGGCCTGGACTCGCTCGGCGCGGTGTCGCTGATCACCGAGGCCGAGGAGGCGTTCGGGGTGTCCTTCGGCGAGGAGCTGCTCGACCCGCGGTTCTTCTCCTCGGCGGCCCACCTGTGGTCCGTCGTCGAGCGCCTGCGGGCCGAGCAGGGCGTGACGGCCTAGCCGCCCGTCACGCCGACGCACTCCCACAGGATGAGCGTCCGAGCGGGACACCCCGCCCCGGCGGCGTCCTAGACCAGGCCGATCTTCATCGCGGTCACCACGGCGGCGGTGCGGTTGGGCGCGCCGAGCTTGATGAGCACGGCGCTCACCAGGCGCTTCGCGCCGTGCGTGGAGATGCGCAGGTTGCGGGCGATCTGCTTGTTGCTCAGGCCGACGGCAAGCAGGCCCAGCGTCTCGGCCTCGCGGGCGGTGAGGCTCACGGCCCGGGACTGCCGCTCCGGGATGCGGGCCTGCCCGCCGGTCAGCAGCCGCCGGGCGAGGTCGCCGGGCATCGGCAGCTCCCCGCGCAGCGCGCGCTCCAGGGTGTCCTCGAGGACCTCGGCCGACAGGCTGTCGACCGACACGAACCCGTCGGCCGGGAGGTCGGGGTCGAGGTCCACGGCGTCCGCGTCGAGCAGCACCACCACGAGCGGCCGGTCGGGCGGCTCGCCGGCCAGCTCGAGCGCGCGCCACCGGCGGCCGGCGACCAGCAGGACGTCGACGTCCCCGGTGGGCTCGCCCTCGCCGAGGACGCGCGTGGTGCAGCCGATGCGGTCCAGCAGGAGCCGGAGCCCGCCGCGCAGCACCTCGCTGTCGACGAGCAGGCCAGTGGTGATCTTCGTGATGTCCGGAAGTACGTCCCCCGTCGGCGGCAAGATGTCGTCTCCCTCGTCCTGACGGGCGCCAGCAGGATCGCTGCACCCTACGTGCAGGCTAGGACATCGACAGTGATTGCACTAGATTTATGCGACCTGCTGATTGAAATTTGCAGATCGAACGAAGATTCTTTCTGTCACCCTGCGCACAAACGAACATTACCGCCCGGTCCACGCATCGGGACCGGGCGGTCGCAGTGGAGCGAGCGCGCTCAGCCGGGCGGCGCACCGCCCACGGTGACGGCCGCGAAGCGTCCCGCGTCCGGGTCGTAGTCGGCGACCACGGTCCGCCCGCCGGACCCGAGCACCCCGGCGAGGACGCTCCAGACGCCCGTCGCGGGCAGCCCGGCCGGGGCCGGCAGCACGGTGACGGCACCGTCGCCGCGCACGGCGTCCGCCGCGGCCGGGGCAAGCCCCCGGCCGAGGATCAGCGTCACCGGCCCCGCACCCTCGGCCAGCGCGCGGAGGCGGGCCGTGGCGGCGGGCGGCGCGAGCGGCTCCGGGCCGTGGACCGTCACCGGGGCACCGGCCGGCGCCGCGTCGAAGAGCACGGCCACCGCCACGTTGCGGGTCGCCCGCAGCCGCTCGGGCACGGGCTCGTCGTGGTGGACCGTGCGCTGGTCCGCCACCAGCAGCGCCGCCCGCGCCACCGGGGAGGCGCGCAGGCTGTGGGCGATGATCCGCAGCGCGGTGAACGGTCCCGTGGCGCCCTGGTCGCAGATGCCGAAGGCGTGCCCCACCTCGGCCACGCTCGCGAGGTAGCTCGTCGGCCAGCCGGGCTCGCCGTCCGGAACCGCGGCGGCCAGCACCGCCAGGTCCACGGGGCCGGCCAGCCGCGGGGCCAGCTCACCGAGCAGCTCGCGGAACGACGCGCGGCGGGCCGTCGCCAGCCGCGCCGGCACCGGCAGGCTGAACGAGCCGAGCAGGTCGGTGAAGTAGTCGAGCTCGTCGGCCGTGAACGGCTCCCGCTCGGCCAGCGAGACGACCTCGACCGACCGCAGCGCCAGCGGCACGGTGGACACCGGCGGTCAGACCCGGGAACGGGCGGCGACGTACCGGGCCAGGGTCTCGACGGACTGGAAGTCGTCCGCCTCCAGCGTGTCCGGGTCGAAGTCGAAGTCGAGGTCCGTCTCCAGCTGCATGAGCAGTTCGAGGATGGTCGTGGAGTCGAACCCCAGGTCCTCGAAGAACCGGCTCTGCGCCGTGATCGACGACGGCGCGCGGCCGACCATGACCGCGGCGGAGTCGATCACCTTCGCGACGACGTCCTGCATACGTGATCCCTTTCTCGGTTAGTGCTCGAAGACCATGGCGGAGAAGGTGGCGCCCAGGCCGACGGCCGTCATCAGGTACCGGTCACCGGGGCGCAGCCGGCCGGCCTGCCGCGCGTCGCGCAGGCTGACGAACGAGTCGGCGCCGAAGCAGTGCCCGTGCTGCGCCAGGTTGTCCAGGTGCAGCAGGTCCGTGCCGCGCAGCCCGAGCAGCTTGAGGATCCGCAGCCACGACATCCGGTTGACGTTGTGGGGCAGGATCAGGGCGAGGTCGGCCAGGCCCAGCCCGGCCGAGTCGAGTGCGGCCCGGACGACCCCGGCGAGCGTCTCCGCGTAGACCTCGGTGAACAGCGCGCTCGCCGCCGGGTCGAGCCAGGCGCCGCGGTGGAACTCGCTGCGGGTGCGGGTGGCATAGCCGAGCACGCGGTCCCGTGGCCCGTCCAGCCCGACCAGGACGGCCGCGGCGGTCTCGCCCATGACGCCGGTGTCCTCCAGCACCTTGGCCCGCGAGGTGAACGTCTTCTCGCCGGCGAGGATCAGCGCGAGCGCGGCCGGGTCACCGTCACCGGCCAGGAGCTTGCCGGCCAGGTCGACGCCGAGCAGCCCGGAGGCGCAGGCGTGCTGGGTCAGGCAGAATGCGTTGGCGTGGGCCAGGCCGAGCTTGCGGCAGGCGTCCTGCAGCGGGTTGGCCGGATAGGGCGCGACGATCGGCATCGTGCGCGCGTGCATGACGTACCGCACCCGGTGCTCCTGCCCGGCCAGCCCGCGCAGCTCGGAGGCGGCCCGGACGAGGAGGTCGGTCAGGTCGCCACCGGGGTCGACCCGGACCTCGCCGAACCCGAAGCACCGCTCGTGCACCTTGATGCGCGCCTCCGCGACGCCGAACGGGCGCAGGATGTCGCTCACGTGCACTCGCGACGGCGGCACGTAGCTGGCCACCTCGAGCAGCGCGGTCTTCACCGGACCAGCCTGCGCAGCGCCGGGCGGCGGAAACAGTGCACGATGGGCGCGCGACGACCCTGGCCCCTCGGCCATACCGCAAAGAGGGGGTCGGCGGGCCGGTGAAGACGGCGATAGTGGGACGGTGCTCGATCTCACCACGACCACGGGGGCGGCCCTGCCGGTCCGCGACCCCGCGACCGGCGAAACGTTCGCCCACGTGCCCGACGACGGCCCGGCCGAGGCGTCCGCGGCGGTCGGCGCGGCCGGCGACGCGTTCGCCGGCTGGGCCGCCCGGCC
>NZ_JBEXCY010000385.1:0-4678 GCF_040605515.1 Dactylosporangium sp. NPDC005572
CCTCGACTCGCAATACCACCTGATCCGCCCGCTGTCGTCCCGCGGCGGCCAGGGCCTGTTCCTCTACCTGGCGCTGTCCAAGACGCGGGCCAACCTCGCCCTCGCGCGGCACCAGCTCAAGGGTATCGAAGCGGGCCTGGAGCTGTGACGAGCGGCTACCTGCCACGCCGGGAGGGCGGACCCGCGGCCGGCCCGTACCAGGGTGCGGGGATCGCGGCCCGGCCCGGCCCGGACGACGCCGGCCTCGGCGCCGCCCGGGGCCAGCTCGCCGACCTGCGGCTGCGCGTGCCCGGGGTGCGCGGCAGCGTCCTGTCCGGCGTCGACGGCCTGCTCATCACGTACGACCTGCCGGTACCGGCGGAGCCCCACGACCTCGCCGCGCTCGCGGCGACGACGTTCGGGCTCGGCCGGCAGACGGCGCTCGTGCTCGGGCAGAGCCCGTTCCGCGACGCGACCATGCGGGGCGAGGGCGGCTACTTCACCGTGTACGCGGTCGACAACGACCGGCTGATGGCCATCCTTGGTGATGACGGGCTCAACGTGGCCCGCCTGCACCTCGAGGCCAGGCCCACGGCCCGCCTGCTCGCCCAGATGTTCGGCTGAAAGGCCACCGGACGGCGATTGGCCGCTCCGGTACCGCCGCAGTCCGAGCGATGATGCGCCGGTGACCGACTTCGACGATCTCTCCACCCCGCTCGTCGCCGACGCCTGCGTGCGCAACGGCGTGCCGCTGCGGGTCGCCCCGGCGGGTGTCGCTCCGGTGACCGCCGGTCAGCGGCTCGCCGGCCGGGTCCTGCCCGCCCGCCACTACGGCAGCGTGGACGTGTTCCTGGAGGCGTTCGGCGGCGCCCGCCCCGGCGACGTGCTGGTGGTCGACAACGGCGGCCGCACCGACGAGGCCTGCGTCGGCGACCTGACCGTGCTGGAGGCGGCCGCCGCCGGGGTGGCCGGCCTGGTCGTCTGGGGCCTGCACCGGGACACGCCGGAGCTGGTGGCGATCGGCGTGCCGGTGTTCAGCTACGGGACGCTGCCGGCCGGCCCGGTGCGCGTCGACGAGCGCGAGCCGGCCGCGCTGACCAGCGCCCGCTTCGGCCCGCACCTGGTCAGCGCGGCCGACCTGGTCCTCGCGGACGACGACGGGGTGGTGTTCGTCGCCGAGTCGGATGCGGATGTCGTACTGCGGGCCGCGCGCGCCATCCGCACCACCGAGCGCGAGCAGGCCCGGCGGATCGCGGCGGGGGAGACCCTGCGCGA
Organism: Dactylosporangium sp. NPDC005572; assembly: GCF_040605515.1. NCBI lineage: Bacteria > Bacillati > Actinomycetota > Actinomycetes > Micromonosporales > Micromonosporaceae > Dactylosporangium > Dactylosporangium sp. NPDC005572. The sequence goes on from NZ_JBEXCY010000385.1 coordinate 1,255, forward strand.
CCAGACCGACTTCGCCGGCTATCTGGCGCGGCGGGCCGCCGACCCGGGGTACACCTTCCGGCGCCACCTGCGCGCCGTCGGCGGTGCGGTCGAGGAGTGAGCCGGGTACCGTTTCGTAGACCATGAACGGTGCCGCGTTTTCGCTGCTGGCGCTGCTGCTGGCAGCGATCGGCCTGGTCGCGCTGTCGCACCGGATCGCGGTGCCGTACCCGATCCTGCTGGTGCTCGGCGGCATGGCGATCGGCTTCGTCCCCGGCATGACGGGGGTGGACCTGTCGCCCGAAGTGGTGCTGCAGGTCTTCCTGCCCCCGCTGCTGTACTACGCCGGCTACTACACGACCCCGCGCGACCTGCGTGCCCACGGCACCGCGATCGCGCTGCTCTGCATCGTGCTGGTGCTCGTCACCGCGGCGGCGGTCGCCGTCGTCGCGCACACCGTGGGCGGCCTGCCCTGGCCGGTCGCGGCGACGCTCGGCGCGATCGTGTCGCCGACCGACCCGGTCGCCGCGGCCGCGATCGCCACCCGGCTCGGCGTGCCCCGGCGGGTCATCACCGTGCTGGAGGGCGAGGGGCTGTTCAACGACGCCACCGCCCTCGCCCTGTTCAAGGTGACCGTCGCGGTGGTCGTGGCCGGCGCCGGCACGTTCCGCCTCGACCGGGCCGTGGAGCAGTTCACCGTCGGCACCGCCGGCGGCATCCTGGCCGGCCTCGTCGTCGGCTGGTTCGTCGTGCTCCTGCGGGGCCGCGCGGCCGACCCGATCATCGGGGTGAGCGTCACCATCTTCGGCGCGTACGCCGCCTACCACCTGGCCGAGCACCTCGGCTTCTCCGGCGTGCTCGGCTCGCTGCTGTGCGGCCTGTACTGCGGGTGGAAGATCCCGCAGGTCGCCACCCCGGCCAGCCGGCTGCTCGGCAAGCCGGTCTGGCAGATGATCGTGTACCTGCTCACCGGCGCGCTGTTCCTGCTGCTCGGCCTGCAGCTGCGGCCGATGCTCGCGGCGCTGACCGACTACCGGGCGATCGACGTCGTGGCCGTCGCCACGCTGGTGGCCGCCGTCGTGATGGTGGCCCGGTTCGCCTGGCTCTTCCTGGTACCGCACATGCTCACGCGGGCCGAGCGCGCCGTCGTCGCCTGGGGCGGCATGCGCGGCGCGGTGTCCCTGGCGATCGCGCTGGCCCTGCCGACCAGCGTCGCCGGCGGCGAGCCGTTCCCGGACCGCGAGGTCGTCGTGCTCACCACGTTCGGCGTGGTGCTGCTGACCCTCGTCGTGCCCGGGCTGACCCTGCCGATGCTCATCCGCGTCACCGGCGTGGGCTGCGCCGGCGCCGCGACCTCCGAGGCCGAGGAGGAGGCGCGGGCCCGGCTCGTCCTGACCGAGGCGGCGCTCGCCCACCTGGAGCGGCTGGTCCTGCGCGACGGCCTCGACGAGGGCACGATCGAGCGGCTCGAGGACGTGTACCGCTACCGCCGCCGCGAGCTCGCCGCCGACGTCGGCGAGCTGCGCGACCCCGACCACGCGCACCGGATGGCGGTGGAGCGCGCGACGTCGCTGGAGCTGGTCGAGGTACAGCGGCGGGTCCTGCTGCGGATGCGCCGGGAGGGCCGGCTCGGCACCGAGGCGCTGCACCACATCCAGCGCGAGCTCGACCTCCAGCACGCCATGCTGGTGCCCACTCATGGGGGAGGGCAAAGGGTCGAGGGCCGTTGACGTGCATGACCGTCGATGTGATGGTGGCCATCAATCGACGGACGGCGAAGTGTGCCCACCGGCGTGCGCCGCCCGTACCCCCGGAGAAAGGGTTCCCCCATGCGCTACAGACGCGCACTCGCCATCGGCGCGGCCATCCTCGCCGCCGCCGCGAGCGTCGTCGCCGGTCCGGCCCCCGCCCACGCGGTCCAGGTCACCGGGCTGACCGCCACCATCGCCCTCAACAACTGCTCGGGCTCGCTGGTGCGGTACCCCAGCTCGGTCGACAGCGACCGGGCCATGCTGCTCACCAACGGCCACTGCTACGAGAACGGGTTCATCAACGCCGGGCAGGTCTACGTCAACCGCGCCAGCTCCCGGACCGGCACGCTGCTCGGCAACACCGGCAACGCGCTCGGCACCGTGCGGGCGGACCTGCTGCTCTACGCCACGATGACGAACACCGACGTGGCCCTCTACCGGCTCAACGAGACCTTCGCGTCGATCAGGACCAAGTACAGCACCACGGCGCTCACCATCGCCTCGGCCCGCCCGGCCGACGGCACCGCGATGACGATCCCGTCGAGCTACTGGAAGCAGGTCTGGACCTGCTCGATCAACGGCTTCGTGCCGACCCTGCGTGAGGACCAGTGGACGTGGCACGACTCCATCCGGTACGACACCGGATGCCAGACCACCCATGGCACCTCCGGCTCGCCGATCATCCGGTCGTCGGACAACCAGATCGTCGGCATCAACAACACCGGCAACGACGACGGGCAGAGCTGCACGCTGAACAACCCGTGCGAGGTGGACGCCAACGGCAACGTCACCGTCCGCCAGGGCCAGTCCTACGGTGAGCAGACCTACTGGTTCACCACCTGCCTCAACTCCGGCCGGGCGATCGACCTGACCCTCGCCGGCTGCCTGCTCACCAAGCCCCCGGGCAGCGGCAACACCGTCACCGTCACCAACCCGGGCAGCCAGACGGCGACCGTCGGCACCGCGAAGTCGCTGCAGATCCAGGCGTCGTCGTCGGGCAGCGGCCAGACCCTGACCTACTCGGCGACCGGCCTGCCGGCCGGGCTGAGCATCAACACGAGCACCGGCCTCATCTCGGGCACCCCGACCACGGCCGGCTCGTCCACGACGACGGTGACGGCGCGCGACACGACCGGCGCCACCGGCAGCGCGACGTTCACGTTCACGGTCACCGGCGGTGGCGGCGGCACCTGCAGCGGCCAGCTGCTCGCGAACCCCGGCTTCGAGTCGGGCGCGGCCTCGTGGACCGGCACGACCGGCGCGATCGGCCAGTGGGCGAGCCAGGGCCAGGCCGCCCGCACCGGCACCTACAGCGCCTGGCTGCTCGGCTACGGCTCGACCCACACCGAGTCGGTGTCGCAGTCGGTGACGATCCCGGCCGGCTGCACCGCGACCCTCACGTTCTGGGTGCACATCGACACGGCCGAGACCACGACCTCCGTCGCCTACGACAAGCTGACGGTGACCGCCGGCTCGAGCACCCTGGCCACCCTGTCGAACCTGAACAAGGCGTCGGGCTACGTCCAGAAGACGTACAGCCTCTCGTCGTTCGCCGGCCAGACGGTGACCCTGAAGTTCAACGGCACCGAGGACTCGTCCCTGCAGACGTCGTTCGTCCTCGACGACCTCGCCGTCACGGTGAGCTGACGCCGTGACGCGCGGGCCGGGCCGCGCCACCGCGCGCGCCCGGCCCG
>NZ_JBEXCY010000386.1:0-4656 GCF_040605515.1 Dactylosporangium sp. NPDC005572
TCTCTACGTGAGTGTTGGGATTTAAGTATTGTTATTTTACGATCGCGCCGGTCCCGGAGATGCGCGCGTGCGGGGGCGGCGCCGCCGCGGCGGCACCGGGCACCAGCGCGGTGACGACGGCGACGGTCGTGACGTACAGCAGCCTTGTTGATCTCACCCGCCGATCCCACCGCTGGTGGATGAACCAAAGGGGAACGGCATGCGGGCGACGGACACCTGGCGCTGCGCGGGCAACCGGTGCGCGGTAAGGTCCGGCGATGATCGATGAGGACGGGTACTTCGGGGAGCGGGTCGCGGCGCAGTACGACGCGCGGTCGGCCGACATGGCCGAGCCGGAGGTCGTCGGGCCCGTGGTGGCGGCGCTGGCCGGACTGGCCGACGGCGGGCGGGTGCTCGAGCTCGGCGTCGGGACCGGGCGGATCGCGCTGCCGCTCGCGGCGCGCGGGGTCACCGTCCACGGGATCGACCTCTCGCGGGCCATGGTCGCGCGGCTCAGGGAGAAGCCCGGGGGCGACGCCGTCAGCGTCACGATCGGCGACTTCGCGACGACCCGGGTCGACGGGGCGTTCTCGCTCGCCTATCTCGTGTTCAACACGATCATGAATCTCACGACGCAGGAGGCGCAGGTCGCGTGCTTCCGCAACGTGGCGGCGCACCTGGTGCCGGGCGGGCGGTTCGTGGTCGAGGTGATGATGCCCGACCTGCGGCGGCTGCCGCCGGGGCAGGACGTGGTGCCGTTCCACGTCAGCGACCAGCGCTGGGCCTACGACCAGTACGACGTCGCCACCCAGTCGATGAGCTCGAACTACGTCGAGGTCGTCAACGGGCGGGGCGGGTTCCGCTCGATCCCGTTCCGCTACGTGTGGCCGGCCGAGCTGGACCTCATGGCGCAGTTGGCCGGGCTGCGGCTCGCCCACCGCTGGTCGGGCTGGGTGCGCGAGCCGTTCACCAGCGAGAGCACCCAGCACGTGTCCGTCTGGGAGAAGCCGATCCTGCCGCCCGAGTGACGGGGTTCTGCTCTTGGGACGACGGCGGTGGCAGGGAGGGCCGGCAAGGCCCGACCGGTGTCTGGCGGGAGCGACGGTCGTGCCTTGCCCGGACCCGAGTCAGGAAAAAGGCCGCGGCCCGCACGGACCGCGACCCTCCCCTCGTTTGGAACCTACTTGTCCAGGACCAGGCCGACCTTCTGGAACTCCTTCAGGTCGCGGTAGCCGCACTTGGCCATCGCGCGGCGCAGGCCGCCGAACAGGTTGAGGGCGCCGTCCGGGTCCTCGGAGGGGCCGTAGAGGACCTTCTCCAGGGAGCCCAGGGTCGCCTCGGCCGAGCCGAAGGAGCCGCGCGGGAGCTTCGGGTGGCTCGCCGCCGAGTGCCACCACGCGCCGCCGGCCGGGGCGTTGTCGGCGCGGGAGAGCGGCTCGCCGACCATCACCGCGTCGGCGCCGCAGCCCAGGGCCTTGGCGATGTCGCCGGAGGTCTGGATGTTGCCGTCGGCGATGATGTGGACGTAGCGGCCGCCGGTCTCGTCGAGGTAGTCGCGGCGGGCGTCGGCCGCGTCGGCGATCGCGGTGGCCATCGGGACGCGGATGCCCAGCACGCGGTCGGTGGTCGACCACTCGTCGGCGCCGATGCCCACGATGACGCCGGCCGCGCCGGTGCGCATGAGGTGCAGCGCGGTCTGGTAGTTGGTGCAGCCGCCGACGATGACCGGCAGGTCGAGGTCGGCGATGAACTCCTTGAGGTTGAGCGGCTCGTCCGTCGTCGAGACGTGCTCGGCGGAGACCAGCGTGCCCTGGATGACCAGTATGTCGACGCCCGCGTCGAGGATGACCGGGGCGAGGGCGAGCGTGTGCTGCGGGGAGACGCGGACGGCGACCGTGACGCCGCCGTCGCGGATCTCCTTGACCCGCTCGCCGATGAGCTCCGGCTTGATCGGCTCCGCGTAGACCTCCTGGAGGCGCGCGGTGGCCGGGGCGTCGTCGTCGAGGCCGGCCAGCTCCTCCAGGATCTTGGCCGGGTCCGCGTACCGCGTCCAGAGGCCCTCGACGTTGAGCACGCCCAGGCCGCCGAGCCTGCCGAGCGCGACCGCGGTCGCGGGGCTCATCGTGGCGTCCGAGGGGTGCGCGACGCAGGGGATCTTGAAGGGGTACGCGTCGAGCTGCCAGTTGGTCGACACGTCGTCCACGTCGCGGGTGCGCCGCGTCGGCACGATCGCGATGTCGTCCAGGTGGTAGCCACGCCGGGCGCTCTTGCTCAGCCCGATCTCGACCACGTCACGCATGTTGGGGCTCCTCGCCGCTCTGGGGTGCCTACCGGGAGTGGTAGTTGGGTGCCTCGACCGTCATCTGGATGTCGTGCGGGTGGCTCTCCTTGAGGCCCGCCGAGGTGATCCGGATGAGCTGGCCCCGCTCGTGCATGGCGGCGACCGTCTCGGCGCCGACGAAGCCCATGCCGGAGCGCAGGCCGCCGACGAGCTGGTGGGCGACCGCGGCCAGCGGGCCCCGGTAGGGTACCTGGCCTTCGATCCCTTCCGGCACCAACTTGTCGTCGGAGAGGACGTCGTCCTGGAAGTAGCGGTCCTTCGAGTAGGACCGGGCCTGGCCGCGGGACTGCATCGCGCCGAGCGAGCCCATCCCGCGGTACGACTTGTACTGCTTGCCGTTGATGAAGATCAGGTCGCCGGGGCTCTCCTCGCAACCTGCCAGCAGGCTGCCCAGCATCACGGTGTGGGCGCCGGCCACGATGCCCTTGGCGATGTCGCCCGAGTACTGCACGCCGCCGTCCCCGATCAGCGGCACGCCGAACTCGCGGCAGGCGCGGGCGGACTCCATGATCGCGGTGATCTGCGGCACGCCGACGCCCGCCACGACCCGCGTGGTGCAGATCGAGCCGGGGCCCACGCCGACCTTGACCGCGTCGGCGCCGGCCTCGCAGAGCGCCTTGGCGCCCGCGTAGGTGGCCACGTTGCCGCCGACCACGTCGACCGCGGTCTCCTTCTTCAGCCGGGAGACCATCTCGACGACCTGGCGGTTGTGCCCGTGCGCGGTGTCGACCATGACGATGTCGAGGCCGGCGTCGATGAGCGTGCGGGCCCGCTTGTAGCTGTCCTCGCCCACGCCGACGGCGGCGGCGACCCGCAGGCGGCCGGCCTCGTCCTTGGTGGCGTGCGGGAACTTCTCGCTCTTGGAGAAGTCCTTGACCGTGATCAGGCCGCGCAGCTTGCCCGAGCCGTCGACGATCGGCAGCTTCTCGACCTTGTGCTTGCGCAGCAGGGCCAGGGCCTCGTCCTTGCTCACCCCGACCGGCGCGGTGACCAGCGGCGGCACGGTCATGATCTCGTGCACGCGGGTGTTGGGGTCGGAGACGAAGCGCATGTCGCGGTTGGTGACGATGCCCACGAGCTGGCCGTCGGGGTCGGTGACCGGGACGCCGGAGATGCGGTAGCGCCCGCAGAGGGCGTCGACCTCGCCGAGCGTGTCGTCGGGCGAACAGGTGACCGGGTTGGTGACCATGCCCGCCTCGGAGCGCTTCACCAGGTCGACCTGCTGCGCCTGGTCGTCGATCGACAGGTTGCGGTGCAGGGTGCCGATGCCGCCCTGCCGGGCCATGGCGATCGCCATCCGGGCCTCGGTGACCGTGTCCATGGCGCTGGACACGAGTGGTATCCGCAGGGTGATGTTGCGGGTCACCCGGCTCGACGTGTCGACGGCGCTCGGGACCACGTTGGATTCGCCCGGCAGCAGCAGCACGTCGTCGAAGGTCAAACCCAGAGGCAGCAGTTCCATGAGGCGCATCCCAGTTCTCGGTCGTCCGGCGGGTGCGTCTCATCGTACTTCCGCCCGGGCGGCGCACCCGTCCGCCATAGCGAAGCCGTGCCCGGCCCCACACCGGGGGTGTTTGGGGCTACCGTTGAGTCGTGCACGAAGAGCCCATCGACCCGTTCGCCGGCGACCCGGCCGATCCCTCGGCCGAGCTCGACGACAGCGGTGCCGAAGACCCGTTGACCGCCGCCGAGCGCCAGGACGTTCTCGAGGACCTCGCGGACCTCGAGATCTACCAGGCGCTGCTCACGGCGATCGGCGTCCGCGGGCTCGTCATCGAGTGTGAGGACTGCCACGAACCGCACTATTTCGACTGGGACCTGCTGCGGGGCAACCTGAAACACCTGCTCACGTCGGGTCGTCCCCGCGTGCACGAGCCCGCGTTCGACCCCGACCCGGACCATTACGTCACATGGGAGTACGCGCGGGGTTACGCTGACGGAGTTCACGACGCGCTCGCGAGCGCGACGGACGACAACGACGGCTGAGCCGGAGCAGGCCATCGTTTAGGTTTGCCGCGTCCGGGGTATCGACGCGGCATGCCATGGCGCGCTAACTCACCAGCCCCGCGCGGAACGCCGCCGCGACCGCGTGTGCGCGGTCACGTGCGCCCAGCTTCCGGAACAGCCGGCGAGCGTGCGTCTTGACGGTGTCCTCGGAGACGAACAGCTCGCGGCCGATCTCCGCATTGCTCTTCCCGTCGGCCATGCCGCGCAGCACCTGGAGCTCCCGCTCGGTGAGCTCGACGCGGCGCCGCGGCGGCTCGCCGTTCACCTCGCCGCGCTGCTGCGGCACGCCGGCGCCGACCAGCCGGGCCGCGGGTGCGGCCACCGGCACC
>NZ_JBEXCY010000387.1:0-4651 GCF_040605515.1 Dactylosporangium sp. NPDC005572
TCCCCGTCCCATGCCCCTCCACCACATCCACCCCATCCCGACCCACACCCGCCTCAGCAAGCCCCCGCCGCACCAACTCGACCTGCGCCGACCCCGACGGCGCCGTCAACCCATTACTCGCCCCGTCCTGATTCACCACCACCGACCGGATGACAGCCAGGACCCGGTGCCCGCGCTCCACAGCAACCGACAGACGCTCCAGCACCAGGACACCCGCACCCTCACCCCAACCCACCCCATCCGCGCCCGCAGCGAACGACCGGCACCGCCCATCCCGCGAGAGCCCGCCCTGCCGCGAGAACTCGATGAACGACGAGGGGGTCGGCATGACGGTGACGCCGCCGGCGAGGGCGGTGTCGCACTCGCCGAGCTGCAGCGACCGGACGGCGAGCTGGATCGACACCAGCGACGACGAGCAGGCGGTGTCGACGGTCATGGCCGGGCCGCGCAGCCCGAGGACGTAGGCGAGGCGCCCGGACACGACGCTGCCGGCGGAGCCGACGCCGACGAGGCCCTCGACCTCGGCGGGCACCCGGACGCCGAGCCGCGCCGCGTGGGTCCAGTACATGAGCCCCATGAACACGCCGACCGGCTGGCCGCGCAGGGTCGCCGGGACCACGCCGGCGTCCTCGAGGGCCTCCCACGTGACCTCGAGCGTGATGCGCTGCTGCGGGTCCATGGCGAGGGCCTCGCGGGGGGACACCCCGAAGAAGCCGGCGTCGAAGCCGTTCGCGTCGTACAGGAACCCGCCGACGCCCACCGACGACGAGCCCGTCACCCGCTCCCCGCCCTCGTCCGCCGGTACGATCGGCGTGTCCCAGCCGCGGTCGGTCGGGAAGTCGCCGATCGCGTCGACCCCGTCCGACACCAGCCGCCAGAACTCCTCCGCGGAGCCGGCCCCGCCGGGGAAGCGGCAGCCGATCCCGACGATCGCCACCGGCTCCGACAGCCGATCGACCAGCCTCCGCAGCCGCACCTGCTCACCGACCGCGACCCGCAGCGCCTCGACCACCCGATCCGGCGAATCCACCACCACAAACCTCCGATGCCAGCGTGTGTACGGTTCAGTGCTCGGTGCCGAGGGCCAGGCGCACCAGGTCGTCGACGTCCATCGCACCGACGTCGGCCGTCGCGGCGGCCGCGGGCGTGCCGGCGGGGGCCGGGGCGACGGCGTGCTGCCCCGCGAGGCGCATCAGGCCGTCGAGCAGTCCGGCCTCACGCAGCCGGGCCGGCGTGATCGTGGCGAGGGCGCGGCGGATCGCGTCGTCGTCGACCGGCTGGTGGCCGCCGTTGTCCCGGGCGCCGGCCGGGGCGAGCATGGTCCGCAGCTGCTGGGCCAGGTCGGTGGCGTTGGGGTGGTCGAAGACGAGGGTCGCGGGCAGGTCCAGGCCGGTGTCGCGGGACAGCCGGTTGCGCAGTTCGAGGGCCATCAGCGAGTCGAACCCCATGTCGCGGAAGGACCGGATCCGGTCGACGGCGCCGGTGGCCTGGTCGGTGACGGTGGCGATGTGCCTGACGACGAGGTCCATCACGATCCGCTGCTGGTCGGCCTCCGGCAGCCCGGTGAGGCGGGCGGCCGGGCTCGGACCATCCACTGTGGAGGCCGCGGCGGCCGGGCGGGGCAGGGCTCGCACGAGCCGTCGCAGCAGCGGGTGTACCGTCTCCGCGCCCCGCAGCGCCGCCAGGTCCATCCGGGCCGGCACCAGGACGGGCGCACCGGCCGCGACGGCCTGGTCGAGCAGGGCCATCCCCTCCTCGTCCGGCATCGCCGCGAACCCCATGCGCGCGATGCGCTGCCGGTCGGCGGCGGTGAGGTGCCCGGTGACGCCGCTGTCGCGCTCCCACAGGCCCCAGGCGAGGGACACGGCGGGCAGGCCGGCCGCGCGGCGGTGCTCGGCGAGCGCGTCGAGGAAGGCGTTCGCGGCGGCGTAGTTGGCCTGCCCGGCGCCGCCGAGGACGTTGGCGGCGGCCGAGTACAGCACGAAGCTGCCCAGGTCGCGGCCGGCGGTGAGCTCGTGCAGGTGCCACGCCCCGTCGACCTTGGGCCGCAGGACCCGCTGCAGGGCGTCGGGCTCGAGCGCGGTGAGCACGGCGTCCTCGACGATCCCGGCGGTGTGCACGACGCTCGTGAGGTCGTCGATGCCGGCCAGGACCCGCTCGACGTCCTCGCGCCGGGCGACGTCGGCGGCCTCGACGCGCACCTGCGCGCCCAGGGTCTCGAGGTCGGCCCGCAGCCGGTCGACGTCGCCGGCCCCGGCGCCGCGGCGGCTCACGAGCACCACCTTGCGGGCCCCGTGGGCGTCGACGAGGTGCCGGGCGGCGAGCCGGCCGAGGGCGCCGGTGCCGCCGGTGACGAGGACCGTGCCGGCCGGGTCGAGCAGCGGCCGCGGCCGTTCGCCGTCGACGAGCGGGACCCGGGCCAGGCTGGGCGCGAGGGCGGTACCGCCGCGGATCGCGACCTGGGGCACGGCATGATCCCGGGCGCCGGCGGCGACGGACTCGAGCAGCTCGGCCGGCGTGCCGGGGTCGTCGGTGTCGAGGTGGGTGAACCGCCCGGGCTGCTCGGTCGCCGCGGTGCGCAGCATGCCGGCGACGGCGGCCGCGGCGAGGTCGGTGACCCGGTCGCCGGGCACGGCGGCGACTGCCCCGCGGGTCAGCACGGCCAGGTGTGTGCCGGACAGCGCCGGGCGGGCGAGCCAGTCGCGCAGCAGCGCGAGGAGCCGCCGGGTGGCGTTGTGGGTGGCGGCGACCGGTCCGGTGTCGGTGTCGCCGTGGAACGGCACGATCACCAGGTCGGGGGCCGCGGCCTCGAGCGCGTCGAGCCCGGCGGCCAGCGCGGTCAGGCCGGTCGGGTGCTCGGTGCGCAGGGACGGCGGCGTGGCGACGGTCGGCAGCGGGTGCCAGTCGAGGCGGTACAGCGACTCGTGCCGCGGCGTGGCCAGGGACTCCTTCAGCTGCCGGGCGGAGACGGGCAGGATCACCATCGACTCGACGGTCGCGACCGGTGCGCCGGTCGGGTCGGCCAGGGTGAGCTCGGTGCCGGCCGGGACGGCCCGCAGCCGCACCCGCAGCGACCGCTCCCCGACCCGGTGCACGGTGACGCCGCGCCAGGTGAACGGGATCTTCGGCCGCCGGTCGGCGTCCTCGTCGTCGAGCAGGCCGGTGAGCTGCGCGTCGACGGTGTTGAGGCCGAGGGCGTGCAGGGTGGCGTCGAGCAGCGCCGGGTGCAGGTCGAACCCGTCGGTGGCGGCGTCGTCGGCGAAGCGGACCTCGGCGAAGAGGTCGTCGCCGCGCCGCCACGCGGCGCGCAGGGACCGGAACCGGGGTCCCCAGCGGTAGAAGCCGAGGGCGTCGTGGCGCTCGTAGAACTCGCCGGTGTTCACCGCGGACGCCCCGGCCGGCGGCCACTGCGTGAGGTCGGTGAGGTCGGGCGTGGGCGCGTCGCCGGCCGGGGCGAGGACCCCGCGGCCGAGGGACACCCAGGCCTGGGTCGTGCCGGCGGTGCGGCAGCGCAGGGTCACCTCGCGGCGGCCGTCGTCGCCGGGGCCGCCGACGCGCAGCTGCAGCTCGACGGAGCGGCCGCCGGTGAGGATGAGCGGCGACTCGTGGGTGAACTCGGCCAGGCGGGGGCAGCCGATCCGCCGGCCGGCCCAGGAGCTGAGCTCGACCCAGGTGGTGCCGGGCACGACGAGCTCGTCGAAGACGACGTGGTCGGGCAGCCACGGCTGGGTCCGCGCGGAGAGCCGCCCGGTGTGCAGGGCGCCGCCGTCGTCGAGTTCGGTGGTGGCGTCGACGAGCGGGTGGCCGGTCGGCTCGGCGGCGCGGGGGCCGTTCGTGGCGATCCAGAACGACTGCCGCTGGAACGGGTAGGTGGGGAGGGTGACGTGCCGGCCGCCGGGGAGGAGGTTGTCCCAGTTGATGGGGATGTTGTGTTGGTGGAGGCGGGCGATGGCGGTCGTGTAGGTGTCTGTTTTGTTCGGGTTCTGGGTGGGGATTGCGGTGTGTTCGGCGGCGAGGGTGGTGAGGGTGGTGTCGGGTCCGAGTTCGAGGAAGACCGCGCCGGTGTGCTGTTGGAGGTTGTCGTGGTAGCGGACGGTGCCGCGCAGATGCTGGGTCCAGTATTCGGGTGTGGTGGGGTCGCCGTTGGTGGTGAGGGGTGTGTGTGGTTGGTGGTAGGTGAGGGTCGCCGCGATGGCGTGGAATTGGTCGAGGATGGGGTCCATGAGTGGTGAGTGGAATGCGTGGCTGACTTTGAGGGTTTTGGCGTTGCCGGTGATGGCGTTGAGTTCTTTGGCGTCGCCGGAGAGGACCAGAGAGGTGGGGGTGTTGATGGCGGCGATGGCGACGCCGGGTGTGAGTAGTGGCGTGATCTGAGCTTCGGTGGCGGTGACGACGGCCATGGCGCCGCCGGGTGGGAGGCTTTGCATGAGGGTGGCGCGGGCAGTGACCAGGGTTGCGGCGTCCTGCAGGGAAAGAATGCCGGCGAGGTGGGCGGCTGCGATCTCGCCGATCGAGTGTCCGATGTAGGCAGTAGGCCGGATGCCGTGATGGGCCAGGAGTTTGCCGAGGGCGACTTGGAAGGCGAACAGGGCTGGCTGGGTGTTGCCCGTTTGGTGGAGTTGGTTGTCGGTGTTTGCCCACATGATGTCGC
>NZ_JBEXCY010000388.1:0-4612 GCF_040605515.1 Dactylosporangium sp. NPDC005572
AGAAGCTGGCCACGGAGAGCTCGTACCAGTCGATCAGCCTGTGGTTCAAGACCACGCCGGTCGAGCGCGCACCAGCCGGCGGGCTCGCCGTCGAGGTAGGCGAGCAGCCCGGCCGGGTCGGCCCGCAGGGCCGCCGCCCGCTCGTCCCGGCCGGTGGCGCGCCAGGCGGCGTTGTCGCACCTGAAGTACTGGCACTGGCAGCCGGCCGGCACGCCGCGCGGGCCGAACACGGCCTGGATGTCGTCCCACCGCTCCGCGCCGGCGGCCACCACCGAGATGCTCATGTCGCGCGGCCGCCGTAGGAGCCGGCCAGGGCCCGCGCGACCGTTGCCGCGTCCGCGTCGGCCACCTCGGCCGGGTACTGCGGCAGCAGGTCGTCCCAGACCACCATCCACGAGCCGTACAGCTGGGACTGGCCCGCCGGGCGGGCGAAGAACCACACGTGCAGGTGGGCGCCGCCGTCGCCGATGCGGTAGACGTGGGCGCGGGCGATGTGCGGCAGGGCCTGGACGTGGCCGGCGATGTGCTTGGTCAGCACGCCCAGCTCGGCGGCGAGGGCGTCGGGCAGGTCGGCCAGGTCGTGGTGGTCACGAGGATGCAGCATCAGTACCAGGGGCACGCCCACCTGCTCGATGCGGGTCAGCCGCCACCGCTCGTCCAGCCAGATACCCTCGTCGCGGCGGCGGCACGAGTCGCAGTCCGCCGGGTCCTCGCCCTGCCGGGGCGGCTCGGGCAGCACCGGCGGGCGCAGCGGGGCGACGCGCAGGCCCTCCGGCTCGAACGGGCTGATGTCCCAGCCGGTCATCCGCGCCAGGGGGAGGCGGCCCTCCGCGTCGGCGGCGGCGAGGGCGTGGTCGTAGAACTCGTCGGGTCGCAGTGCCATGCCCGGAGACGTTACGCGGGCCGCAGCGCCGGCACCGCCCTCGCCGGCGGACCAGGCCGCGACGGAGGCGGCGGCGGCTGAGGCCGGCCACGGTACCCTGGGGGGTATCTACCGGCGGGTGACAGGAGGCACGGCGTGGAGATCGACGGCGAGGCGCTCGGCGACGTGATCAAGCGGCTCCGCCGCGCCGAGGGGCAGATCCGCGGGGTGATCGCCATGCTGGAGGACGGCCGCGACTGCGCCGAGGTCGTCACCCAGCTCGCCGCCGTGTCGCGCGCCCTCGACAAGGCCGGGTTCAAGATCATCGCGACCGGGCTGCGGCAGTGCCTGACCGCCGAGCAGGCCGGCAAAGAGCCACAGCTCGACGTCGCGCAGCTGGAGAAGCTGTTCCTGTCCCTGGCCTGACGGTATTTCCGCGCACTTCCGGGTAGTCAAGCACCAGCGTCCGGCGCATACCCCCTGGGGTATCGTTGACATACCCCCGGGGGTATGTGTCAGGCTGGCTGCGCCCGCGAGCCGCGTGAAAGGACCGGTCCCGTGCCGCACGTTCTGCCCATCGAGACGCCGACCCTCGGCGACCGTGGCTACCTCGTCCACGACGGCCGGGTGGCGTTCGTGGTCGACCCGCAGCGCGACATCGACCGCGTGCTCGACCTCGCCGCCGCCGAGGGCGTGACGATCACCCACGTCTTCGAGACCCACCTGCACAACGACTACGTCACCGGCGGCCACGCCCTGGCCCGGCGCACCGGCGCCACCTACCACGTCGGCGCCGGCGACCCGGTCGCGTTCGACCGCGTGCCGGTCCGCGACGGCGACGTCGTCGAGGTCGGCGAGCGGATGCGGGTCCGGGCGCGGCACACGCCCGGCCACACCTTCACGCACCTGGCGTACGTCCTGATCGCGGACGGCGCGGACGTCGCCGTGTTCACCGGCGGATCGCTGCTGTACGGCTCGGTCGGGCGCCCCGACCTGCTCGGCCCCGAGCACACCGGGACGCTCGCGCACCAGCAGTACACCTCGGTCCACCGCCTCGCCACCGAGCTGCCCGACGCCACGGCCGTCTATCCGACCCACGGCTTCGGCAGCTTCTGCGCCGCCACCCAGTCCAGCGCCGTCGCGTCGACGATCGACTGGGAGCGGCGGACCAACCCGGTGCTCACCACGCCCGAGCGCGAGTTCGTCGACGAGCTGCTCGCCGGCCTCGACGCCTGGCCGGCCTACTACGCGCACATGGCACCCGCGAACGCCGCCGGCCCGCTCGAACCCGACCTCAGCCCGCCGCAACACGCCGACGCCGGGCAGCTGCGCCGCCGGCTCTCGGCCGGCGAGTGGGTCGTCGACCTGCGCAACCGCGTCGCCTTCGCCGCCGGGCACGTCGCCGGCACGCTCAACTTCGGCCTCGACGGCGGCTTCGCCACCTACCTCGGCTGGCTGATCCCCTGGGGTACCCCGGTAACGCTCCTCGGCGAGACCCCGCAGCAGGTCGCCGAGGCCCAGCGCGAGCTCGTCCGCATCGGCATCGACCGGCCGGCCGCGCACGCCACCGGCACGCCCGCCGACTGGGCCGGCGGGGAGCCGGTGGCCACCTACCCGCGCGCCACGTTCGCCGACCTCGCCCAGGTGCGCCACCACCGGCCCGTCGCGGTGCTCGACGTGCGGCGCAACCTCGAGCACGCCGGGTCGCACATCGCCGACGCGGTCCACGTCCCGCTGCACGAGCTGCTCCACCGGCTCGGCGAGGTGCCCGGCGGCGAGGTGTGGGTCCACTGCGCGACCGGCTACCGCGCCTCGGTCGCCGCGTCGGTGCTGGCCGCGGCCGGCCACCGCGTCGTCGCCGTCGACGACGACTTCGCCAACGCCGCGAAGGCCGGGCTGCACACCGTCCCGGCCGGCGCATGACGACCCTGGTCCTCACCGCCGCGCTCGCGACCGCGATCGGGCTCAGCCTCGGCGTGCTCGGCGGCGGCGGGTCGATCCTCGCCGTCCCGCTGCTGGTGTACGTCACCGGCCTGCCCGCCGGGCCGGCGATCGCCACCTCGCTGCTCGTCGTCGGCGCCACCAGCGCCGTGGCGGTGCTCCCCCACCTGCGGGCCGGCCGGGTCCGCTGGCGCACGGGCCTCACGTTCGGCCTGGCCGGCATGGCGGGCGCCTACACCGGCGGCCGGCTCGCCGCGTTCGTGCCGCCGGGCGTGCTCCTCACCGCGTTCGCGCTCATGATGCTCGCCACCGCGGCGGCGATGATCCGCGGCCGGCGTACCGCGGCGGCCCGGCGCGTGCCGCCGCTGCGCATCGCCGTGGACGGCGTGGCCGTCGGCCTGGTCACCGGGCTCGTCGGCGCCGGCGGCGGCTTCCTCGTCGTGCCCGCCCTCGTCCTGCTCGGCGGCCTGCCGATGCCGGTGGCGGTCGGCACGTCCCTCGTCGTCATCGCCATGCAGTCCCTGGCCGGGTTCGCCGGCCACCTGTCCGGGGCCGGCATCGACTGGACCCTGGCCGCCGCCGTCACCGCCGCCGCGATCGCGGGCAGCCTCGCCGGCGCCCGGCTGGCCGGCCGCGTCCCCGCCGAGATGCTGCGCAAGGCGTTCGGCTGGTCGGTCGCCGCCCTGGGCGTCCTGATCCTCGGCCGGCAGCTGCCGTGGCCCGGGTTCACCGCCGGGTTCGCGGCCGGGTTCGCGTTCGCCGTCGTCACGACCGTCGCCGCCGCCCACGCCCGCCGGCGCGACCGGCTCACCTCGACCTGACCACCAACCCCTCTGGAGGAACGACCATGTGCCAGCGCGTCACCTGCAAGACCTGCGGCAAGGCGACCTACGCCGGATGCGGCAACCATGTCGACGAGGTCCTCGCCGGGGTACCGGCGGCGCAGCGCTGCGCCTGCGAGCCGAAGGGCCTGTCCACGGTCCTACGGTCCCTGCTGCGCCGGCGCTGACCTGCTCCCGGTCCGCACCGCCGGCCACGTCACCGCGCAGGCGTGGCCGCCGGCCCGGCGGACGCCGCCAGCTCGGTCAGGACCTCCAGCACCGCCGGTTCGCCGGCCGGGGCGCTCTGCGTGATCGCGCAGTGGGTCAGCGCCGGGAGCAGGTCCTCGCCGAGGCCGGCCGCGAGCGGCCGCAGGTGCGGGTCGAGCAGCTTGCGCACCGACTGGAGGCGGACGGGTGCCGAGGTGCCCGCCGTCGCGCGGGCGGCGACGCTGTCCAGCGTGCCGTTCAGCCGCGCGGTGTAGGGCAGCACCAGGCAGCGGGCCGGGCAGGTGGCGCAGCCGGGCAGCTCCGGCTGCGGCGGCCCGCCGAGCAGCTGCCGCAGCGCCGCCTGGGTCGCGGCGAACCGCTCGGTCGCCTCGGCGTCCAGCTCGTGCCGGTCGAGCCAGGCCCAGGCGAGCTCCGCGACCGCCGCCTCGGCGCGGGCCCGCAGCACGATCTGCCGGGCCGCCAGGGGTGTGCCGCCCCGGGCGCGCAGCAGCCGTTCGGCCCACGCACCGGCGCTCTGCGTGGCAGCACAGTTGAGCACCCCCACGCCGGCCTCGTCGGGCCACTGCCGGCGCCACCGCTGCCACGCCGTCCAGGCCCGCGGCGCCGTGCCGAGCAGCAGGGCGTCGTGCCACGCCTCGAGGTCGGCCGCCTGCTCCTGCGGGCTGCGGGCCTCGCGGGCCTCGTGCAGGAACTCGCACGGGGCCGGGCAGCGCCGGCAGGCGGCGCCGCGGCGCAGGTAGCGGCGGTCCGGGGGCCGCGC
>NZ_JBEXCY010000389.1:0-4574 GCF_040605515.1 Dactylosporangium sp. NPDC005572
ACGCGCTGCGGCAGTCGTTCGCCTCCGAGTTCGCCCAGGGCACCGAGTTCCACGGCGAGGGTGGCCAGCTGACCGCCAACTGACCCGTCTTCCACACGCACGGCACCGGCCGGTCGCCCCTCGCACGGGCGACCGGCCGGCGTCTGTTTTCCTACGACCAGGTCATGACGATCTCGCGCTCGAAGTTCGCGTAGCCGGCCCGCGCGAACGCGGCCGCCATCGGGGTGTTGCCGACGTCGGTCGTCGCCCGGATCCGGGGCACGTCCTGCGCCGCGAGCACCCGGGTGCCCTCCCCGAGGACGTCGTGGATGTAGCCGTGGCCGCGGTGGGCGGGCAGCACCCCGAGGTACGCGATGATCGGGTTGTAGTCGTTGCGGGCCGGGAACACGAACCCGACCGGCTCGCCGTCCGGCAGCGTCGCGACCCGCCACCAGTCCCGCGGGCCCGGCCAGCGCACGAGCTCGCCGTGGAAGTGCTCGGCGGCGACCTCCCGGGGCGTCGCCGACGCCAGGTCGGCCCGGGAGTGCGCGTCGAGCGTGCCGTCCAGGGTCGCCGTCATGAGGTCGAGCGCCTCGTCGTCGTCGCGGAACCCGCGGTACCGCAGCCGCCCGGAGTCCTCCGGCAGCGGCGTCCCGGCCCGCCACTCGAGGCGCAGCCGCTCCACCAGCAGGCTGGCCCCGGCCCGCTCGGCCACGGCCATGCGGCCCCGGACCGGGCCGGCTTCGGTGTCGCGCCAGTCGGGCCGCAGGAACCGGGTGTAGGGCGGCGGGCTGGACACCGTTTCGAGCGCGGCGGCCAGCAGCGCGTCGGCGGTGTCCTCGTGCCCGTCGGCGTAGTCGAGGATGTCGAACAGGTAGGGCTTGCCGGTGCGCGACCACCAGGCGAGCCGGGCGACGAGCCGGTCACCGTCGAGCGCCACCCACATCCACTCGGGGTGGCGCCGGCCCGCGGCGAGGTCGTCGTCGAGCTCGTCGTTCAGCTGGTAGGGCAGCGACCGGAACAGGTCGAGCTCGTCCCGCCCGCGGATGGGGCGGATGTCGTACTGCATGTGCTGGCTCCAAGGAGGACGAAGCGGAACATTGCGGCCTCCTCCTCCCTGGCGGTCGTTCGCCGCCGCCGAGAGTTCTACCCGTCGCGGGCGGGCAGGCGCAAACCGGTTACGGTCGCGAGCATCTCGTCGACCGAGCCGGCCGGGTCGGTGACCGGGAACTGCACCGCCCGCACCACGGCGTCCGGGTCGGCCAGCAGCGTGAGCCGCTTGAAGCGGTCGGCGCCGGCGGCCCGGAACGTCGGCAGCCGCAGCCCGGCGGCGAGCCGCCCGTCCTGGTCGGAGCGCATCGGGAACGGCAGCCGTGCGTGGGCGGCGAACGCGTCGAGCTGGTCGGGCCGCTGCGTGCTGACCCCGACGATGCTCGCCCCGGCGGCCGCGAACGCCCCGGCCCGCTGCGCGTAGGTGAGCGACTCCAGCGTGCACCCGGCGGCGCCCGGGATGTCGCCCCAGCCGGGCGGGTGGCCGTGGGTGCCGGGGGCGAACGCGCCGGGGAAGAAGTACAGCACCGTCCACCCCGGCAGGTCGAGCCCGGGGATCCGCCGTCCGGGCAGCGCGTGGACCCGCCGCACCTCGGCCTCGCCCGCCGCCCCGGTGAGGGTGCCGTCCCCGGCCACGTGCCGGCTGCCCCAGTCCTGCAGCGCCACCAGCACCGGCAGGAGCCCCTCCCCCTTCGGCGTGAGCAGGTAGTCGTAGCGCGGCGGGTGCGCCGAGTACGCCCGCCGTTCGAGCACGCCGTGCTCGACGAGGCTCGTGAGCCGCTCGGTGAGCGCCCGGCGGCTCACCCCGAGCTCGCGCTGCAGGCCGTCGAAGCGGGTGGTGCCGCCGGCGACGTCGCGCACGATGAGGAACGTCCACCAGTCGCCCATCACGCCGAACGCCTGCGCGATCCCGCAGTCGGCGTCGGCCAGGTCCTCGCGCCGCACCGCCGCACCTCCCGTCGCTTCCCCTCGGCCACCGATTCTAGTACGTTCCATTTTGGAACTCACAGGGCGGGAACGTCCGGAGCAACGGGGGTGGCGCGTGCCGGTCTTCTGGCGCTGGTGGACGGCCGGCACGGCCAGCCAGGCGGGTTCCGCGGTCGGTGCGGTGGCGCTGCCGCTCACCGCGCTGACCGTGCTGGACGCGAGCCCGTTCGAGATGGGCCTGGTGGCCGCGGCCGGGTACCTGGCCTGGCTGGTGCTCGGGCTGCCCGCCGGAGTACTCGTGCAGCGCCTGCCCATGCGCGGCACGCAGGTCACCGCCGACCTGGCCCGCGCGGCGGCGGTCGCGTCGGTCCCGCTCGCCTGGTGGCAGGGCGTGCTCACGGTGGCCCAGCTCGTCGCCGTCGCGCTGGTGGTGAGCGTCGCGAGCGTGATCTTCGACGTGGCGACCGCGACGTACCTGCCGACGATCGTCGACCGCGACCGGCTGCAGTCCCGCAACAGCCTCAACTCGGCCACCCAGGCGGCGACCCAGCTCGGCGGGCCGTCGCTCGGCGGCGTCGCGGTCCAGGCCCTCGGCGCCGTGCCCACCCTGCTCGTGGACGCGGTCAGCTACCTCGTCTCGGCCGCGCTCCTGCGGACCCTCCCGGCCCGGCCCCGCACCGCGCCCGCCGCGGCGGCGACGCCCGGCGGGCTCGCCGCGATCCGGGAGGGGTGGCGGTTCGTGACGCGCCATCCCGTGATGGCGCCCGGGATGTGGGTCGCGACCGCGGTGAACTTCGTGTGCGGGGCGCAGCTCGCGCTGTACCCGCTGTACCTCGTGCGGGAGCTGCACGCGCCGGCCGCGGCGGTCGGCGTGCTGCTGGCCGCCGAGGGGGCCGGCACGCTCGCCGGGGCGGCGCTGACGCCCGCGGTCGCGCGGCGGCTCGGGACCGCGCGGGCGCTCGTGGTGGCCGCGGTCGTGGCGCTCGGCGGGGCGCTGCTCATCCCCGTCGGCGCGGGCCGGGGCGCCTACGCCGCCTTCGCCGCGGGCAACGTGGTCTTCGCCGCCGGGGTCGTCGTGCTCAGCGTGACGACGCGGACGTACCGGCAACTCGCCAGCCCGCCGGAGCTGCTCTCCCGGGTGGTGGCGACGGTGCGGTTCGTGTCGTGGGGGGCGATCCCGGTCGGCGGGCTGCTCGCCGGTACCGTCGCCGGCATCGTCGGCGCCCGGTGGACGCTGGTCCTGTTCGCGGTCGCGGCGGCCGCCGCCCCGGCCGTGGTGCTGCGCTCGCCGATCCGCCGGCTGCGCGACCTGACCGACCTCGCCGTCGCCGGACCGGCCCCGGTGCCGGCGGCCGCCCCCCGCTGAAATCGGGCACCCACCGCAACCATCGACGCCCGTCGCCGGTCCTACCGGTATGCGCAGAACCCTGGCCCTCGTCGCGGCTCCGGTCGCGGCCCTGCTCGTCCTGACCGGCTGCGGGTCGTCCCCGTCGCCGTCGAGCGCACCCACCCCGTCGGCGCCTGCGGCCGAGCCGGCGCCGAGCCCGACGCCCGGCCGGTGCACCGACCCGGAGCTCGACACCCGGCAGGTCACGTTCGCCGACGCCCAGGGCGTGTATCTCACCGGCTACGTCCTCGGCACCGGCCGCACCGCGCTCGTCCTCGCCCCGCAGGCCAGCGCGAACGCCTGCTCGTGGCTGTCGTGGGCGAAGCAGCAGGCCGCCGCCGGCTACCGGGTCCTGGCGTTCGACTTCAACGGCGAAGGCCGCTCCCGGCGCGGCCCCGGCTCGACGATGCCCGGCGACGTGACCGCGGCCGCCGCGTTCGCCCGCGCCCAGGGCGCGACGGCCGTCGTCCTCATCGGCGCGTCCCGCGGCGGCACCGCCGTCCTTGCCGCCGCGCCGGCGGTCAACCCGACGGCGGTGGTGAGCCTGTCGGCGCCGTCGAGCTACAGCGGCATGGACGCCCTCGCGGCGGTGCCGAAGCTGACGGCCCCGGTGCTGTACCTCGCCGCGACGGGCGACAGCGGCTTCGCCGAGGACGCCAGGGCCCTGCACGCCGCCACCCCGGGCGACCGGCGCACCCTGCAACTGGTGCCGGGCGCCCTGCACGGCACCGCGTTCCTCACGATCACCGCCGAGGGCGCTCCGGAGGCGATCACAGCCCTGACCGCGTTCCTCAAGGCCAACGCGCCCGCCTAGCTCAGGTGGCGGGCGTGTAGCGGTACACCGCGAACACGAAGTCGGGGCAGACCAGCTGGCACGCCGTGCAGCCGGTGCAGCCGTCGTGCAGTTCGGGATACCGGTAGCCCTGCTCGTTGACGGTCGCCGACATCGTCAGCACGCTCGGCGGGCAGGCGGTGATGCACAGCTCGCAACCCTTGCAGGCCTCGACGTCGATCTGCAGCGTGCCGCGGGTGGTCCGGCTCACGACTCCTCCTCGATGACGGCCGCCACGTCCGTCCACAGTGGACCCGACTCCGGGGCGGTGCCGGGGAACACGCCGCGGCGGCGCAGCGCGCGCACCGCGTTGTCGGCGGTCAGGCGCAGGTGCGCGAGGGCGGCGGCTGATCGAAGGCCCTCTCCCCCAGCGCCCTACCCTCAGCACCCCTAGACCGG
>NZ_JBEXCY010000390.1:0-4552 GCF_040605515.1 Dactylosporangium sp. NPDC005572
AGCACAGTGTCCCAACCCGACTCGACCACCGGCGAGAACGCGATGATGTCGACCTTCTGCGCGATGTAACTGCGGATCGCCTTGATCTGGTTCTCCTGCTTCTGCTGCGCATCGGAGAACTTCAACTCGATACCCGCGGCCTCGGCCGCCTCCTGGATCGACTTGGTGTTCGCCGTGCGCCACCCACTCTCCGCGCCGACCTGAGCGAAGCCCATCGTGATCTTGCCGTCGTCCGCGCTCCCGCCGTTACTACCGGCCTCGTTCTCGCCACCACAGGCGCCCACGGCGCCGAGGACGAGCAGGCCGCCGAGCACGGCCGCAGACCATCTCTTCAACACTTGAGTGATGCCCTTCACGTTGTTGGGACTATGCCTGAGTGCATGCCCACCCGCTCGTGTTAACGCTCACATTCCGCAGGATTATCCTCCCGTCGGAATGTCCGGATCGATAGCCCTGCGCACCGTCCAGCACACAAGCAGAGAGGATCGCCTTCGATTTCGAAAGTGTTAACGTTCTCAGACCCGCCGTCAAGACCGTGCGGCAATACGCCATTTACCTGTGACCTGACGACCGCATCTGAACCACACTCATAACACTTTTTGCGAGGGATTTTGAGGCACCTTAATGGCAGCGATCCGGCATGACCTGAGCCGCTCGCAGTGGCGTACCCGATCGCTGCCGCAGTTGCCGCGGATGGGTCGCAGACGCGAAATGGATCGTCAAGCTAGTTCGCAGCAGGTGGCGTCAGCTGACCCAGGGGGTGTGAGTGACGAAGGAGCTCTGGCGGGCGAACGCCACCGTGCCGTCGGGGACGGCCAACCAGCTGCCGCCGTCGCGGTGGCGCAGCACCAGAGCTGGATAATTGTGCGACTGCAGCACCACGGAGCCCGTGGCCGCGCCGGGCCGCGGGCAGAATGTCGCGTCCTCCCGGAAGAGTGCCGTGTGGTCGTCGACGCTGAACCGCAGGCGCAGTTCCGAATGCCGCAGATAGCGGCCGTCGGCAGCTCGGAAGGTCACGCACCGCACGTCGGCCAGGCCGCCGACGACGGTGAACGTCGCCTGCTGCCGGACCCGCTCGGCGCTAAAGGCAGAGACCGGGCCGAGCGTGGCGAAGTCACCGGCGTTCGTAACAAACTCGCCGGACCGGTCCACCGATTCGAACGACCACTCGCCGACCGGAACCATGGCGGGTAGGCCGGGTGGGCTCGGCGTGGTCGACGCGGAGTTGGTCGGTGCGGGATCGGCCGGTCCCGCAGCGGTCGGAGCGGCGGCGCTCGGAGCGGCGGCGGTCGGGCGGTCCGGAGGCTCGGGCCAACCGGTGTACGTGACACCGGCAACCGCGATCACCGCGACACCGGCAACCAGGCCCGACGACCCGCGCTCTCGTTGATGAGACCGTCGCCGCGATCAGGACCCGGATCATGTCCGGCGACATACCCATTGGCGCCCAGCTGCACCAGGCGGAGCTGGCCAAGGCGCTCGGCGTCAGCCGCACGCCCGTGCGCGAGGCCCTGCGCCAACTGCAGGCCAGCGGCCTGATCGAGGTCGTACCCAACCGCGGCGCCGTGGTCCGGGTGCCGGCGCCGTGGGAGGTCCGGGAGACCTATGAGGTCCGCGCCGAGCTCGAGGGCCTGGCCTGCGAGCGGGCCGTCGGCCGGATCACCGGGGAGGTCCTCGACGAACTGGGGAAGGTCAACGAGGCACTGCGGCCCGGCGCCACGGCCGTGGGCGGCACGAGCACTGCGGCCAACGACCGGTTCCACACCCTGATCCACGGCGTCGCCGGCAATGAGCGCCTCGCCAGGATCATCAAGGAGATCAACGAGGCGTTTCCGCGGAACGTGTCGGCGTCGGTGCTGCAGAACAACCCCCGGCACCGTGCGGACAACTTCGCCGAGCACGAACGCATCATCGCCGCATTCGCCGCTGGGGACGCGCACCTGGCCCGGCGGGAGATGCAGGCGCACGTGATCAGCGCGGGGGTTCAGCTCGCCCGGTGGTACGAGAACCGCTCCGCCGCCGTCTTTCGCGGTTGACCGGTCGTCTGCCGGCCCTGTTTGACCGCTACGGCCGAGCGGGAGTGCGGGGCCCATCGGAGTAGCCTGTAGGGCGTAACGAGGCCTTTTGAGAGCGTATCGTCGCGCGACTCACGCTGCCTCGCCGGCTGCGAGGCGTCCAGCCTGCGATCCTCACGCGTGTGGCGTGATGCGGGAGGGGGCGGCCCCATATGCGGGCTCGCCTGCTGTGGTTCTTGGTGCGTCCGAAGCCGCCGCCGTTGCCGCTCGGGTTGCTGTTCGCGGCGGTGCTGATCGGGGTGGAGACACTTGCGTTGTTCCCGCTGCACGGCACCGCTCACCAGGATTCCCGGGGCGTGGTCTACCTCGTCGGCGTCCTGATCGTCTCGACCGTCTGCGGTACCACGCTTGGCCTGCTAACGGCGCTGGCCAGTGCCCTCGCTTACAACTACTTCCACGTCCCGCCCTTCGGCACACTCGACCTCTCCGCCAGCGAGGACCTGCAAGACGTAGCCGTCTTCATGGCGGCCGCCCTGCTGGTCAGCGGTCTGGCAAACATCGCCCGCAAACACGCCGCCGAGATATCCGACCGGCGCCAGGAGGCCGACCTCGGCGCCGACCTTGCCCATCTACTCCTCGGCGCCGACAACTTGCACCCCGCACTGCACACCGCTGCACAACGAATCGCCCAGACACTCCAGATCCCCTGGGCCGCAATCGAACTCGGCACGCACATCACGGACACAAACCCGGCCGCCTACCCGTTGCGCGCCGGGGAGACCGTCTTGGGCACCCTGCTGGTCCCAGCCGACTCGCTCGAATCCACCCGGCGACGCCTGCGAGAACGGATCGTCCCCACACTCACGTCAGTGCTCTGCGCTGCGCGGGAACGCGAGACGAGCCGCCAGCAGTCCACGCACCTCGCTCAACAGCAGGCCGCGTTGCGCCGGGTGGCAACGCTGGTCGCACAGGGGGCTACGCCAGCCAACGTGTACGACGCCGTGGCCGACGAGATCGGCCGAGTCCTCGGCCCCTACCCCACGGCGCTGTACCGCTACGAGCCTAACGGCACCGCATTCAGAGTGGCTGGCACCGGGGAGCTGAACCTGCCCGAACGGTCATTCCCTCTCCACGGCGAGACGCTCCTCACGACCGTGCTACGGACCGGCGCCGCGGCCCGGATAGCCTCGTACGAGCACGCCACAGGACCCAACGCCGAAATCGCCCGCCGCGAAGGCATCCGCTCAGGAGTCGGTGTCCCACTCATCGTCGAAGGCCGTACCTGGGGCGTGGCCGTCGTCGTGACAACGGGGCCCGAACCGTTGCCGGCTGACACTGAGACCCGCATGGCCGACTTCACCGAACTCGTCGCGACCGCGATCGCCAACGCCGAGGCTCACGCCGAACTCACCGCGTCCCGCGCCCGCATCGTCGCCGCCAGCGACGAGGCACGCCGCCGCATCGAACGCGACCTGCACGACGGCGCACAGCAACGCCTCGTCGCGCTCGGCCTCCAGATACGCATGGTTGAGGAAGCACTGCCCACCGGCCTGGACTCCATCCGCCACGACATGTCGCAGGTCGCAGACCACCTGACCGGCATCCTTCACGACCTGCAAGAACTCTCGCGCGGCATCCACCCGGCCATCCTCTCCAAAGGCGGACTCGTCCCAGCCGTCAAGACCCTCGCCCGCCGCAGTCCCACACCCGTCGACCTCACCCTGGCCGTCAACCGGCAACTACCCGAACAGGTCGAGGTCGGCGCCTACTACGTCGTGTCCGAGGCCCTCACCAACACCGCCAAACATGCCAAGGCGAGCCTGGTTCGCATCAACCTCGAAGCCGGCGACACCTGCCTGCGGATCTCCATCCGCGACAACGGCATCGGCGGCGCCAACACCGTTAGCGGCTCAGGACTCGTCGGCCTCTGCGATCGCGTCGCCGTCCTCGGCGGCCGCCTCGACATCGTCAGCCCCACCGGCCACGGAACCGCACTCCTGGCCGAAATCCCGACCGACAGCGACCGAGCCCAGGCCACGGGTTGACGACTGACAGTTCATGTTGTGCGGGCGTGGTCGATGCGGAGCAGGACGAGTGCTGGGCGACGATCTTCCGATCCGCCAGGGGCACAGGCCGCCGCCGCAGAGCGCCTTGAGCCAGGTATCGTCGCCTGGTCCGGGCTCAAGGCGTCGGGGTCCGGGTCAACGGTCTCGCCTCGTAGCAGACGGCGCACCACGTCCACCGCCCCGACCAGACGCCGAGCGTTGGCTCCGGTACGCTCGCCGGCCGCATCAACACCGGACCGGATCACCGACAAGCGCGTCGGGGATGCGCAGTTCCCCGACGTCTCGCCCGGATCCCCAGACGGTGAGCGCACCGGCGCGGATCAGGTCGATGCCCGGCCCTCCGCTCCTGAGGATCTCGACGTCGTCTCCCGCGAGGCGCACCACGGCGTCGTTGACGGAAAGCACGCCGTCGCCGTGCCGGACGACTTCCGGGTACGGCCGGTGGAGCTCCCGCAGGTCGGCCAGGATGAA
>NZ_JBEXCY010000391.1:0-4552 GCF_040605515.1 Dactylosporangium sp. NPDC005572
CGGCGCGGCCCGGCCCGGTCGGCGAGCAGCGTGGTCCGGCGCGGCGCGGCCCCGGGTCGGCGAGCAGCGTGGTCCGGCCCCGTCAGGAGTGCGGGTGGCCGGCCGGGGTCTCGGCGTCCGTGGCGGTCAGGCCCAACAGCGGCGCCGTCGTCGGGCAGGCGGCGTCGTAGCACTCCCGGTCGTGCGCCCGGTATGCGAGCCGGTCGATCGGTACCACCGTCACCGCCAGCGGGCGGACCGGACCCGGAGCCCAGAAGCGGCGGGCGCTCGCGGCGCGGCGCTCGGCCCGTAACAGGCTCGGGGTGAACCTCGTGAAGTCGTGGAAGACCGCGCCGGAGCGGGCGTCGGCCCAGTCGAGCCGCACCGCGTAGCCGTTGCCCTGGTTGCGCGCGGGCGTCCGTCCGATCCCAGGCATTCCGTCACCACCACTTCGAGCGCCGTCCGACCCGTCCAACCGACCGTCCACCCGGAATGATACTCGAACACCTGTTCGAATTGCCAGCCCGCGGGGTCAGCGATGCGGGCCGACCATCGCTCCGAAGAGCACCGCCAGGTAGCCGGCCAGCGCCACCACCGGGCCGCCCAGGATCTGGGACTCGCCGCCCAGGGCGGCCCAGGACACGGCGAGCGCGGCCAGGGCCGCCAGGGTGCCGAGGATCGCGGTGGTGCGCAGGAGGGGGCGGCGGGCGCCGGGCCAGGTCGCGGCCAGGGCCAGGGCCGCGATCAGGACGAACAACAGGACGCCGACCGCGTTGAAGTAGGCGATCGCGAAGCCGCTCGGGTTGTCGACGGTCTGCTGCGCGTTGGAGGACAGGACGCGGCTCGGCAGCTCGAAGTACCGCACACCCCCGTCGGAGAAGCGGGCCCCGGTCCAGTCGAGGGCGAAGATGCTGGTCGCCACCAGGGCCAGGCCGATGGCGACGGCCACGAGCCCGACGGGTGCGCGGCCCGCAGTGTTGTCGGCCATGCAGGACGGTCTACCGCATCCAGTGACCGGAATCTATGGGCTGTTCGTGTCGCGCACGAACCCGCCGAGGAGCGCGGCCAGGCGGGCGGGCTGGTCGAGCGGGACCAGCGTGGACGAGTCGGGCACCTCGACGAGGCGGGCCCGGGGCAGGATGCCGGCCAGGCGCCGGCCGTGCGCGGGCGGCATCACCCGGTCCCCCGCGGCCCAGACGACGAGGGCGGGCCGGTCGAAGCCGGCGAGGTCGGCGCCCACCCCGACGAGCAGGCGGCGGTCGGCGAAGACGGCCCGCAGCATCCGCACGGTGTCGGCGGCGATGCCCGGCACGGTCAGGACCGGGCGGACCCAGCGGGCGGTGGCGGCGTCGCCGCGCTTCGTCAGCCGGCCGAACGCGATCGGCAGCCGCCGCGCCGGCCGCAGCCGCATCTGCTGCATGAACAGCCGGAACAGGGCCGGCGGAAGCTTGCCGGCGAGGGCGATCGCCCGCCCGGTCAGGCCCGGCGGCAGGTTGTCGAACGCCTCGCAGGACACCAGCACCAGCCGCGCGACCCGCGGCGCGGCGGGCGTACGGGTGACGACGAGCTGGGCGATCGCGCCGCCGGTGTCGTTGCCGACCAGCGTGACGTCGTGCAGGTCCAGCCGCTGGAGCAGGTCGGCGACCAGCGCGGCGACGCCGCTCAGCGACAGGTCCGTGCCGGCCGGGACCGGCCGGCGGTGTGCGCCGAGCGGCAGGGTGGGCACGATCCGGCGGCAGCCGGGCAGCGCGACGGCGTCCCACAGGGACTCGTCCATGAGCAGACCGTGCAGGAGCACGACGACGGGCCCGTCGCCCCCCGAGTCGGAGTAGTCGAGCATGCCGCCAAGTGAACCATCTGGTTCACAAAATGACTAGGCCGTCTCCTCGCGCTCCAGACAGCGCAGGAGCGCGGCCAGGCCGGCCTCGACGCTCGCCGGGTCGGCGCCGATGACCCGGTTGAGCAGCAGCCCGCGCAGGGTGGCCAGGGTCATCTCGGCGACCTCGCGGCGCCGCTGCCCGCTCCAGGTGGGCGGGCAGAGGGCCAGGAGCGCCGGGAGGTACTGCTCGGTCGCCTCCCGGCCGAACTTCGCGTACCGCGCCGGGTCGTACATCGCCAGCCCGGTCGACTGTTCGAGGACCCGGTGGCCGGAGCGCGGGTCGATGAGGACCGGCCACAGCGCCCGGACCCGCGCCGCGAACGTGCCCTCCAGGGGAGCCGCGACGGCGAGGCTGTTGTCGATGCGCCGGGCCCGGAGCCGGTCGACGGCCTGCACGAGCAGGTCGTCGGCGCCCTCGAAGTAGTACAGCAGCACCTTGTGCGTCGTCCCGGCGGCCCGCGCGGCCCGGCGCAGCGAGAAGTCGACCAGGCCGTGCTCCGCGAGGTCCTCGGTGACCCGTTCGAGCAGGTCCTGCCGCCGCGCCTCGCCCCGGGCGGTGCCGGTGGAGCGCCGGTAGGGGGCGGTCACGGCAGCCGGCGGCGCCCGGCGAAGCCGAGGTCCGCGCGGTGGTACCAGTCGAGGGCGGCGTCGCCCTCGAGCCAGCACAGCAGTACCGGAGCACCGTCGAGATCCGCGGGGAAGTCGACCAGCAGCGGGGCGAACCCCTTGAGCTCGGCGCCGGTCTGCTGCACGACGGTCATGAGCTCGTCGAGGCGGGCGGTCGCCGCCTTGTACTCCGGCAGCCCGCCCAGCGGCGTCGGCGGCCCGCCCGGGGCGAGCGCCGCGCCGAGCTCGGCGGCGTCGGCCCGCACGGCCACCAGCTCGTCGAGCACCGGCCGCAGCCGGGCCAGCTCCTCGCGTGCCTCCTCGACGGTGAACAGTCCCATGCCCAAGAAGGGTACGGTGAGCGGGTGGCGACCCTCGACGACGTGGCCGCGCTGGCCGGTGAGCTGCCCGAGGTGACCGAGGCGGAGCGGCACGGCGCCCGCGCCTGGGCGGTGGCGGGCAAGGTCTTCGCGTGGGAGCGGCGGTTCAGCAAGGCCGACGTCAAGCGGTACGGCGACCGGCCCGTGCCCCCCGACCCGATCCTGGCGGTCCGGGTCGAGGACCTCGGCGAGAAGGAGGCGGTGCTCGCGGCCGGCCACGCCGGCTTCTTCACCATCCCCCACTTCGACGGCTACGCCGCGGTCCTGGTCGAGCTGGCCGCGGCCGCCCCGGCCCCGCTGCGTGACGTGCTCGTCGACGGCTGGCTGGCCTGCGCCCCGCCGGCGCTCGCGGCCGCGTTCACCCGCGGGGACGCCGCCACCTGACCAGGTTCGCGCCGGCGACGAGCGCGAGCAGCCCGGTCGCCAGCCAGAACCCGGCCCCGGTCCCGACGTAGTCGGCCGCGGCCTTCCCCTCGGGGATCGCGCTCTGCCCCCGCACGGCCCCGGCGAGCCGCGAGGTGACCACCGCCTGCCCGGCGACGAGCAGGACGGCACCCACCCCGGCGAGCGAAGCGACGACGCCGTGACGCCGCCGCTCCCGCGCGAGGGCGACACCGGGGCGCGGCCCGTCCGGGACAAGGGCGACACCGGGGCGCGGCCCGTCCGCGGCGAGCGCGACACCGGGGCGCCGGTCCCGCGTAAGGGCGGCGCCGCGACGGCGCCGGTCCCGGGCGAGGGCGAGGCCGGCGGTGAGCGCGGCCAGCGTCGCGAGCAGCGCGAGGGCCTGCGCCGGCTGCGGCTCGAGCCGGTCGTCCCGCCACTCGCCACGCGGCCGGATGTGCTCGGCCGCCACCGCGGGCGCCCCGCCGACGGCAAGGTCGAGCCCGGAGTACTCGGTGACACCGCCGGTGTCGGCCCGCCCGTACCCGCCCGGCAGTCCACACGAGACGGTCGCGAACGGCAACAGGAAGCACACGAGCGCCAGCACCAGGGTGACGGGGCTGACCCATCGCCGCCGCGTCCGCCCGGGAGCCTTCGGCGGCAACGGTACCGCCGGTGCCGGCACCGCGAGCAACGCCCCTTCGACGACCGCGGTCTCGGGCCGCTCGACGCTGGTGGGCACCACACCGAGCCGCTGGTGCAGCATCCGCCCGAGCAGCGGCAGCCGGCTCCCACCCCCGACGAGCAGCACCCCGGCGAGCGGCGCCTCCCCCGCCGCGAGCGAGGCGGCCAGGTCCACGACCGGGGCGAGCAGCGGCGCCGCGACCGACTCGAGCTCGTCGCGGGTCAGGTGCAGCCCGGCCGGGTGGCCGGGCACGTGGACCGGCGCGACGGTGAGCCGGGACAGGCTCTCCTTGGCCGCGCGGACCTCCTGCCAGAACGCGAAGCGGTCCCGCCGCCCGGCGTCGTCGGCCGGCGTGGCGAGCCGCCGCCACCGGTCCGGGGCCTCGGCGGCCACGACCTTGCCGAGCAGCTCGACCAGGGCCGAGTCGATGTCCAGCCCACCGACGTCGACCCCGCCGTGGGCGACCACCTCGGGCGCCGTGCCGGTCCGTACGAGGGCCACGTCGGCGGTACCGGCACCGAGGTCGACGACGAGCAGCGCCGACCCGGGCGGCAGGCGGTGGTCCAGGCGCCCGGCGAGGTACGCCGTCGCGACCGTCGACTGCGGCGGGTGCGGCGGGATGCTGAAGCCCGACGTGGTCTT
>NZ_JBEXCY010000392.1:0-4549 GCF_040605515.1 Dactylosporangium sp. NPDC005572
GCAGCCGGCCCACCGCGGCCGAGGGAGCACTACTGGCGGCCGCCGCCCGCGACGCGGGCACCGGCGACAGCGGAGCGGGCGCCCGGGGTGGCCGGCTCACCGCGGCGGAAGTGGTGGCGCTGGAGGCGCTCGTCCGGGGCGCGGACACCGGCGGGGCGAGCGGGATCGACCTGCACGTCGTGACCGCGGACGTGGCCGGTGCGCCCGGGCCGGCGCCGGCGCTGGAGCTGCACGTCGGGCGGTACCGGTCCGGAGTCGAGGTCACCGTCGGCGCGCCCGCCGACGCCGACCTCGTCGCGGAGTTGTCCGTGGCCCGCGCCTCCGGCCGCGCGCTGCTCGGCGCCGGACCCGCGGCCGTGCTCGGACCGGTGCCGGCGGCGTGGGTGCGCGACCGCGGGCGGTACTGGCTCGACCGGTGGCGCGGCCTCACCGATGACGACGAGAGTGCCGCGCACATGGTCCTCACCGCCTGCCGCATCTGGCGGTTCGGCGTGGAGGGCGTCCACTGCGGCAAGCTCCCGGCCGCTGCCTGGGCCCTCGCCCGCGCGCCCCGGCTGGCCGCGATCCCCCAGGCCGTGCGCCGCTACCGCGACGACCCGGCCACCCCGATCGCCCCGTCCGCCATCGCCGCCGTCCTGGACGCCGCCGCCCGCGAGGCCTGACCGACACCTGGGCGGTGCGGGGCGGACGAGGGCCGTCGGGCGACGGTAGCGTGCGCGCATGATCAGCGTCGGGACCGCTGTCGATCTGCTCGTGGTCGGGTCCGTGGTGGGTGGTGTGCCGCTCGCTGTCCGGAGCCGGCCCGGAGCAGGCGGCACCGTCGCTGCCGGGTGGTGTCTTGCCGGTGTCGTTGCCGCGATCTACCTCAATCAGGTGCTGTTCACCGTGTACGTGGTGCGGGTGCACGGTGGGGACCCGGGGTTCGTGGCCCGGTACCTGCCGGCCGGGTGGTTCGACCTGGCCGGCGGGAGTCTGGTGCGGTCCGTTGCCGAACTGTTCCCGGCGCCGGAGCTGCTGAGCTGGACCGTGCTTCGGGCGCAGGCGGTGCTCGAGCTGCCGTTCGTGATCCTTGCCTACCTCTGCGCCGCGCGGCGGCTCGCCCCGGGGCTTGCCCGTGGGCTGGCCTCGCCGGCCGTGCTCTGGGCCGCGTGTGCCGCCTGGACCATCGTGTTCAGCCTCGTCGAGTGGGGGCTGTTCAACCCGTGGACGTACGACGACCTGATGCTGCGGGCCGTCTCCGGGGTCCTCACCCCGCTCGCCGTCGGGCGGTGGGTGCGGGTCGCTCCCGACGGCGCCCGCGGTCCGGCGACCGCCGGGCAGGTGCTGCTCGCCGTGCTGGCCGTGGCGGCGATCGGCATGCTGGTGCTGGTCGTGTACGACACGGCGTTGCTGTACAACCTCGGGCACCTTCCGGGGCTGCTGCCCGTCGCGCTCGTCGCCGGTGCCGTCCTTGCCGGCGCCGACCGGTGGGGCGAACGGTTGCCCGCCGCGGCGGCCGGGCCCGCCGCCGGGACCGTCGCGGCCGGGCTGGGCTGGTTCGTCGCGGTGTTCTTCGTGCCGGCGCTGCCGATCCGGTACGCGCTCGACCTCGGGAACCCGTGGCTCACCGCCGTGGCCGCGGCGTGCGTCGCCGGGGCGGCCCTGGTGCTCGCCCTGCGGTCGGTCGCGGGCGGCCTCGGGGCGACGGGGACCAGGCGGGGCTGGCTGGTCTCGCTCGGGGTGGCGGGCACGGCCGGCGCGGCCGCGACCGTGTTCGCCTGGGTGCCGCCGCCGACGTACCCGGAGGTACGGCTGCTGCTCGCCGCCGCCCTCTTCCTCGTCGCGACGACCGTGGTGGCGCAGGTGGCGGACCGCTTGGTAACATCGCGTATCCAGAAACGGAGTGTCACTGAATGAGTGTCACTGCATGAAAGTGCCGCGGCTCTCGCGGGCGGAGACCCAGGAGCGCACCCACGCGCGGTTGCTCGCCGCGGGGCGGGTGGTCTTCCTGCGGCAGGGCTTCCTGGCGGCGACGGTCGACGAGGTCGCCGCCGCGGCCGGGTACACCCGCGGCGCCGTGTACAAGCATTTCGGCGGCAAGGAAGGACTCTGGCAGGCGATCCTCGACGCCACCGCCGACGCCCACCTCGCGGCGCTGACCGCGGCCTTCGCGGCGGCCCGGACCCGGGCGGACCTCCTGACCGCGCTGGACCCGGCCCGCTTCGCCCGCCGCACCGGGACCGCGACCACCACCTCGCCCGCCGAGGCCGGGGAGCGGGCGCCCGGACCGGTCGGTGCGGACGAGGAGGGCGCGGCGGGTCTGGTCGGTGAGCACGACGTCGCGCGGTGGGCCGTCGTGGGCGCCGAGTATCTCGCGGCGGTCGCCAACCAGCCCGAGCACGCCGCCCGGCTGGTCGCCCTCCAGCACCGGCTCGACGCGGCGCTCGCCGGGCTGCTCGCCGAGCACTGCCCGCGGCTCGGGGTCCGCCCGGCCGTGCCGATCCCCGAGCTGGTCGTCGCGCTCGGGGCGTTCGGCGGCGGCCTCGCGCTGCTGGCCGCGGCCGACCCCGCGCTCGACGCGGGGGCCGTGTCGGACGCCCTGCTGCCGGTACTGCTGCTGGAGGCATCGCGATGATGGACTGGTTCCGCCGCCGGCTGCGGTTCCTGGGCGGCGTGGCAAGCGCGGTGTCGCACGCCGACACCGGGCCGTTCGCGGGGGCGCCGCGCAACCCCGGCCTGCGCATCGACGACGAACAGTCCTGGTCGACGATCCGCTACACGACCGACACGGTGGCGTACACGACGATCGCCACGACCGCCGAGCGCTGCCCGGCCTGCGGCGCTCCGCTCGTCGAGACGCACGAGGTCGAGCGCCACGGCGCCGGCGGCGCCGCCCTGGGCACGGTGCGGACCTGTCCCGACTGCGGTACCGGCGGCTGGCTGCGCGAGTCGCGGATGCCCCGCACCGCCCAGGCCCGCGAACGGTCCCGCCGCAACGTCGTCTAGGCCGCGAGCGCGGCCCGCAGGACCGGCGCCGCCGACGGGGTCCACAGGACGTGCGCCGACAGCGGCAGGCCGCCGCGGCGGTCGGCCAGCAGCATCAGGTCGTCCGCGCGGTCGGCCTCGTCCGGGTCCGCGCTCAGCGCGACCCGGCCCCCGTCCAGGTCGTACTCGGCGCCGTGCGCGGCCAGCCAGGCCAGCGCGGTGTAGTCCTCCTCCAGGGCCACGGGCACCCGGGCCGTCGGCGCCAGGGAGTAGTCCACGACAACGACCGCCGCGTGGACCTCGGCGGCCAGGCGCAGCGCCCGGCGCTGGGTCGCCCGGTCGCGGAATCCACTGTGGACGTAGCCGACGACCGGCAGCGGCCCGTCGCCCGGCGGGCGGAAGAGGCGGAACCACGTCTCGCCGGCCGGGCCGCCCGGCACGACGAAGTCGCGGGCGCACGACGTGCTGCGGTGCGGGGTGGCGGGCCGCGGACGGCAGGTGGGAACAACGACACTGGGATCGGCGAGAGTGGTCATCCGGCTGCTCCTTCGGTACAACGTGATGCTTCAACATTGAGCCGCTCGGACCCGCCGGACATGAGTCATTTGACGGCATTGCCGGAATAGCCCGGCGCGTGTGGGCGCTGCACCCGGGGAGCCCCCTTCGAGTCCCGGACGGAGAACCCCACCATGACCGCGCACCTCATCGGGCGCGACGCGGAGCTGCGCCGGATCCGTGAACTGCTCGACGCCGGTCACGGCGCGCTGCTCCTGCGCGGTGCGCCCGGTGCCGGCAAGACC
Source organism: Dactylosporangium sp. NPDC005572 (assembly GCF_040605515.1). Taxonomy (NCBI): domain Bacteria; kingdom Bacillati; phylum Actinomycetota; class Actinomycetes; order Micromonosporales; family Micromonosporaceae; genus Dactylosporangium; species Dactylosporangium sp. NPDC005572. Next base: position 3,765 of record NZ_JBEXCY010000392.1, read on the forward strand.
GCACTGCTCGACGCGGCCGCGGCCGCCGGACAGGCCGCGCGGCGCACGGTGCTGCGGGCCGACGCCGTCGGGTTCGAGCACGACATCCCGTTCGCCGCCGTGCATCAGCTGGTGTACCCGCTGAGCCCCGACCCGGTCGGCACCACCCGCGACCCGCTCGCCGTCGCCACCCGCGTGCTCGCGCTGCTCGACGAGGCCGCCGCCGGCGGGCCGCTGCTGCTGCTCGTCGACGACGTCCCGCGCGTCGACCCGCAGAGCGCGGCCGTGCTCGGGTTCGCCGTGCGGCGCCTGCGGCACGACGTGGTCGTGCTGGCCGCCGCCCGCGACGGCGCCGCGAGCTGCTTCGACGAGCTGCGCATCCCGGTCCTCGAGGTGCCGCCGCTGCCCGCCGCCGCGGCCGGCGCGCTGCTCGCACAGCAGCGGGCGGGACTGGCACCCGCGGTACACGAGAAACTCCTGCAGGACGCGCAGGGCAATCCCCTGGCGCTGCTCGAGCTCGCCACGACGCTCACCGACCGGGAGGCCGCCGGCACGGACCCGGTGCCGGATCCGCCACGCCTGAGCCCTCGGCTCCTCCAGGTGTACAGCGAACGCCGGGACGAGCTGCCACCGCTCGACGCCGCGCTGGAGCACGCGGCCGGACCCGCGCTCGAGCGCGCGGCGGCCGTCCAGCTGGCGACGCCGGCCGAGCGCCGCGCCGCGCACCGGCGGATCGCCGAGGGGCTGCGCGAGATGCGCCAGGTCGTCGAGGGTCAGACCACCGCCGGACGCCGTGATCAGCCCGA
>NZ_JBEXCY010000393.1:0-4537 GCF_040605515.1 Dactylosporangium sp. NPDC005572
ACCTCGATGCCGGCGACCGGCGCTCCGCCACCTGGCGGATCGTCGACCACTACAGAGTGCACGCCACCGTGGCCCGCCGCGCCGGGGGCCGGCGGGCCGCCCCCAACGCGCCGATCCTCGAACGGGCCGAGGCCATGCCCGGCCATCTGCTCACCGGTTCGGTGTCCGCGCAGCTGCTACCGGAGCTGGGGCCGCAGGACGGCGACGTGACCGTCGAGCGGCTGCACGGCGTGACCCCGTTCACCGGCACCGAGCTCGACGCGACCCTGCGCGGCCTCGAGGTCCGCACGATCGTCCTGGTCGGCGTGTCGGTCAACATGGGCATCCTCGGCGCCTCGATCGAGGCGGTGGGGCTGGGCTACCGGGTGGTGGTGCCGGTCGACGGCGTGGCCGGCGTCCCGGCCGCCTATGCGGCCGACGTGATCCGGTACAGCCTGCGCCACCTGGCGACGCTGTCCACAGTGGACGAGGTGGTGGCGGCATGGGCGTGAGCGGACGCGTCGCCGCCGTCGCGGGCGTCGGCCCGGGGCTGGGCCGCGAGCTGGCGCTGACCTTCGCCGAGGCCGGCGCCGACCTGGCCCTGCTGAGCCGCCGAGGCGCATATCTGGACGAGGTCGCGGGCGAGGTGGGCACGGCGGCGTTGTGCCTGCCGACCGACCTCACCGACCGGGCCGCCTGCGGCGAGGCCGCACGGCGCATCGGCGAGCGCTTCGGCGCGGTCGACGTCCTCGTGCACAACGCGTTCTCCCGGCCGCCGCTCGGGTCGCTCGGCGAGCGGACGGCCGCCGACTGGCACGCGGCGGTTGACGGCAACCTGCTGTCGGCGACCAACCTGCTGTACGAGCTGCGGCCGCTCATGCGGGGCCGGCGGGCGTCCGTCGTGCTCATCAGCTCCATCTCGGCCCGCCAGCCCTACCCGGAGTCCGGCATCTACGCCGCCATGAAGTCGGCCATGCTCACCCTCGTCCAGGTCCTGGCCCGCGAGCTCGGCCCGGACGCGGTCCGGGTCAACGCCGTGGTCCCCGGCTACATCGAGTCGGACAACCTCGAGGCGTTCTTCGTCGACGCCGGCACCCGGCGGGGCACGAGCGCCGCGCAGGCCCGGCAGGACGCCGAGGCGGCGACCTGCCTCGGCCGGTTCGTCACGGCCCGCGAGGTGGCCGACGTGGTCGCCTTCCTCGGCTCGCCCGCCTCCGCCGGCGTGACCGGCCAGACGCTGGACGTCAACGCCGGCCAATGGTTCGGCTGACCCGCACACACCCCGCCCTGAAGACACCTGGAGCACCAGTGGACACACAGACACGGCAAGCGACCGCAGCGCCACCGCCGACGGCGCCCACCGGCGCCAAGCTGCTCGCAACGGGCGTGGAGCGGCAGTTCATCTCCGGCAGGCACCGGGTCCACGCCCTCGGCCCGCTCGACCTGCGGGTCGCCGACGGCGAGTTCGTCTGCCTGGTCGGCCCGTCCGGCTGCGGCAAGTCGACGTTCCTGCGGATCGTCAACGGCCTGCTGCCGCCGACCGCCGGCACCCTCGACCTCTGGCTCGACGAGGGCCGCTCGGCCACGTCCATGGTCTTCCAGGACTACGGCGTCCTGCCGTGGAAGACGGTCCTGGCCAACGTGCGCTTCGGCCTGGAGATGGCGAAGGTACCGCGGCGCGAGGCCAACGAGCGGGCCATGGAGTGGATCCGGCGGATCGGTCTGAGCGGCTTCGAGAAGGCCTACCCGGCCACGCTCTCCGGCGGCATGCGGCAGCGGGTGTCGATCGCCCGGGCGCTCGCGGTCCAGCCGCAGATCCTGCTCATGGACGAGCCGTTCGCGGCCGTGGACGCGCAGATGCGGGTCGTGCTCCAGGAGGTACTGCTGAAGGTCTGGGAGGAGGACCGGCGCACGGTCATCTTCGTGACCCACAGCCTCGAGGAGGCCCTCGTCCTCGGCGACCGCGTGGTCGTCGTGTCGGCCCGGCCCGGCCGGGTGGTCAGCGACATCGCCGTGCCGTTCGGGCGGCCCCGCTCCACGGACATCCGCCGCACACCCGAGTTCGCCGCCCTCCAGCAGAACGTCTGGGACGTGCTGCGCGACGAGGTCCAGGCGTCGCTGGCGGCGGCCTCGCTTGCAGGAGAGGAGTAGTCATGGCCGACACGACGACCGTTGCGCCCCCGGACGAGCAGACGAGCGGCCGGCTGGTCCGCCGCGAGGCCTCGGCGACGCCGGAGAAGGCCGCGGTCCGGCGGCGCCGGCGCCGGATCGCCGAGATCGTGCTCGGCTTCGGCGCTCCCGTGGCGCTGTTCGTGGTGTGGCAGGTCGCCGCGACGAGCGGCGCCGTCAACCCGCTGTTCTTCCCCCCGCCGACCGAGGTCTGGAAGGCCGCGCTGCAGCTCGTCGAGAGCGGCGAGCTGTTCGACCACCTCTGGGCCAGCCTGACCCGGGTGCTCATCGGCTGCGCCATGGGCGTCGTGTCCGGCGTCGCCGCCGGCATCGCGCTCGGCGCGTCCCGCTGGGTGCGGGCCACCCTCGAACCGCTGCTGTCGGCCCTCTACACGGTGCCGAAGCTGGCCGTCTTCCCGTTGCTGCTGCTCATCTTCGGCCTCACCGACACGGCCCTCAACGTCGCCATCGGCATGACCGTGTTCTTCTTCATGTGGGTCAGCACCATGGCCGCGTTCCTGGCCGTGAGCCCCGGCCACCGCGAGGTGGCGCAGAGCTTCCAGGCCGGGCCGTGGCAGGCCTTCCGCCACGTCCTGCTGCCGGCCGCCCTGCCGCAGATGTTCATCGGCCTGCGGATGTCGGTCAGCGTCGCCGTGCTCATGATGGTCGGTGTCGAGTTCACCCAGGCCAACAAGGGCATCGGCTATCTCATCTGGTACTCCTGGACGCTCTTCCAGGCGCCCAAGATGTACGTCGGCATCGTGGCGGTCGCCCTCATGGGACTGCTGCTCTCCAATGTCGTCAAGTGGGTGTCGCTGCTCGTGCTGCCGTGGGCGCGCGTCGAGATCGAAGGCGGCGACCGGAACCTCCTGTAAGTCGGTTTCCCTCCCCCAGAGTTAGGAAGTCGCAATGCGTCGATTAGCCGCCATGTCCATCGTCGCCGTCTGCACCGCCTCGCTGCTCACCGCCTGCGGCGACGGCGGCGCCACACCCGCCTCGAACTCCACCGCGACCCAGCCGGCGAACGCGCCCAGCCCCGGCCCGACCGGGCCGAACACCCCCGCGCCCAAGCCGCTGCCGAGCGAGGTCACCGTCAACGCCTCGCTGCCCTTCCGCAACATCGAGGCGTACGCGCCGCTGCTGCTCGCCGAGTACTTCGGCGAGTTCAAGAAGGAAAATATCAAGATCAACATTCAGCTCGTCCAGACGAACAACCTCGTCGTGCTGATGCAGAAGGGCGACATCGACGTCGCGCCGGCCGCGCCGTCGGCCGGCCTGTTCAACGCCATCGCCGGCGGGGCCGACATCAAGGGCATCGGCGGCGGCGTCGGCTGGAGCCCGGCCAACCACCAGGGCTACTACGTGCGCAAGACCCTGCTCAAGCCCGACGGCACGTTCAGCGCCTGCGACCTGAAGGGCAAGAAGGTGTCGACCGGCTCCGCCACCGGTCTCGGCTCGCCCGCCGTCGTGGAGCTGGCCGCCTACCTCAAGACGTGCAACCTCACCGTGAAGGACGTGACGATCGTCCCCCTCGGCGGCGCCGACCTGCTGGCCGGCCTCGACTCGGGCGCCGTCGACGCCGGCAACCTGAGCGACCCGGTGTGGACCACCGCCGAGACGTCCGGCCACAAGCTCATCATCCCGTTCACCGCCTCCATCACCAGCTACTGGATGGGCAAGATCCGCACCGAGAAGCCGGACGTGGCCGCGGCCATCCTCCGCGCGCTCGTCCGGACCAGCCGCACCTACCTGCAGGGCGACTACCGCGCCAACCCCGAGGTGAAGCAGGGGCTCATCAAGGCGATGGGCGCGACCGAGGCGCAGCTGAACGGGCCGTCCAGCCTGATCTTCGACCCGGACTTCAAGTTCCCCATCCAGAACATCGCACCCATCGAGACGGCCTGGGCCGAGATCGGCGGCATCGTCAACTTCAACAAGCCGCTGTCGGACTCGCAGCTGTTCGACGACGGCCCGCGGACCACCGCACTGGCCGCGTAGCCGATGCCGAAGTTCCTGGCCATCGGCCACCACGGCCCGGTCGATCCCGAACTGGGCCTGCGGATCGCCGACGTGGCCGTCGACTGGATCTCGGCCCGGCTGGCCGACGGCACCTTCGACTGCCTGTACTCGATGGCCGGCGGCGGCCGGATGATCGTCGCGAACGCGGCCGGCGAGGAGGAGCTGCTGGCGCTGCTGCGGGCGGCGCCGGACGCGCCGAGGGAGTGGACGGTCACCGAACTGTTCGACGGCATCGAGGTCATCCGCAAGTACGTCGAGTCCATGCGATGAGTCACCTGCCGGGGGGGGGGGCCGGGGGGGCGCGCCCCCGGCTGGGATATAGGAATTGGACAGCGCAGATAATCATGAAAATCCCGATTAGAGTTTGATG
>NZ_JBEXCY010000394.1:0-4512 GCF_040605515.1 Dactylosporangium sp. NPDC005572
CGGCGTCCTCGTGGGCCATCATCGCCGCCACCGCCGTGCGGCAGGCGTTCGCCGCGTTGGCCTTCGCGGCGTCCTCGTCGGCCTTGACGGCCTCGCCGGCGCTCATGCCGGTGCCGACCAGGCCGCCGATCGCGGCCCCGATGACGGTGCCGATGACGGGGGCCACGAACGAGCCGAGCGCGGCGCCGATGGCCGCGCCGCCGGCGCTCTTGCCCTTGCGCACCGCGGTGTCCGGCACCGCGATGGTGATCGAGCCCGGCCGCAGCAGCGCCGTGACCTTCGCCTCGACGTCGCTGCCGGGTCCGCTGTGCTGGTGCTCACGGGCCGCCTTGCCGGCGGCGGCCACGACGTCGGCGGCGAGCCGCTCGGCCACCGCGACGAGCCCGTCGCGCAGCACCTCGGCGTAGTGGCCGTCGCGGCGCAGCGTCGCGTCGATGCTCTGGCGCACCGGGTTGACGCACGCCTCGGCGGTCGAGCGGTACCGGGCGAAGGCCGAGCGCACCTCCTGCTTCAGCGTGCGCTCCAGCGCGCGGCGCCGGGTGTCGAGCTCGCCGCGGCGCACCTCCAGCGCCCGGCGCTGATCGTCGGCGGCGTCCCGCTCGACGCCGATCCAGCCGTCGACGGTGCGGATCAGGTCGCCGAGGTCGACCGCCGCCCGCTGCAGCCGGGTCGCGGCGATGCGCGGGTGCTCGGCCGACGACAGCGACGTCAGCAGCTCGCCGAGCTGCGGCCCGGCGAAGCCGCCCGCCTGGGCGCCGGCCGCCCGGGCGCTCAAGAAGTGGATCTCCGGCCCCTCCTCGCCGGCCCAGTCGGTCGCCTGCCGCATGCGCTCGGCCACCGGGCCGAAGCGGTCGCGGCGGTACCGCTCCCACTGCTCCTCGGTGTCCTGGGACAGGAACACGTTGACCACGAACAGCACGGAGGCGGCGCCCCGGACGGCCACGTGCTCGGCGAGGAACTGCTGCTCCACCAGCGACAGCACCTGGCGCGAGTTGACGACCCAGATGAGCAGGTCGGCGCCGCCGGCCGCGTCCCGGGCCCGGTCGGTCATGGTCGCGGTGTCGTTGATCCCCGGCGAGTCGATCCAGGTGACGCCGTCCGCGGGCCGGTCCCCGGCCAGGGTCACCATGACCCGCCGGACCTTCTGGGGGCGGCGCCGGTACTCGCCGTCGCCGTCGACGAGCGACACCTCGTGGGCGATCGCCGCCCGGGTGAGCTCCAGCGGTACCGTGCGGTTGTCGGTGACCGCGGCCGCCCCGTCGCGGGTGCCCCGGCGGATCCAGCACGGCACGCCGGTCTCCGGGTAGTCGCTGGCCGGCAGCAGGTCCCGGCCCAGCAGCGTGTTGATGAGCGTGGACTTGCCGGAGCTGAAGTGACCGCCGAACACGACGGTCACCCCCGGCCGCAGCAGGGCGGACGACGTGGTGCTCAGCCACGCCTTGACCCGGTCGTGGCGGATCGCGCCGGCCGCGCGGCGCACCGCGGCGAGCTCGTCGCGCAGCGCCGGCCCGGACGGGTCGAGCGCCTTGGCGAGGGCCGCCGGGCCGACGGCGCCGCCGACCCGGGACTGCGAGAGGGTCATCGCTCAGCCCACCTGCTGGGCCAGGGTGAGCGCCCGCTGCAGCGCGACCCGGCTGCGGGCCAGCGCGGCGGTGGCGTCGGTGAGCGTCTGCTGGGTGCGCTCCTTGTCCTCCTGCTTCATCCGGTTCAGCTCGACGACCTCGCGGACGTTGCGCTCCTCCTCGTCGATGAGGTCGGTGACCAGCTTGGTGACCTCCTCCTCGATCTCGGCGAACTTGTCCGCGATGTTCTTCGAGATGACCAGCGCCATCTGGTCGGGCAGCGACTGCAGCTGCTCGTCGGTCTTCTCGACCGCTTTGGCCTTGATGCGCTTCTCCAGGCCGATGCCGCCGCCGATGAGGCCGAACAGCAGCGCGCCGGCGAGCGCGACCGGCCAGAAGACCACGGCCGAGCTGATCCCGAGCAGGCCGAGCACGAGGCCGGTGCCGAACGCCCCGACCGCCGAGCCGACCGCGCCGCGCCAGCCGCCCGCGCCGGCCCCGACCGCGCCGAGCGGGTTGCCGACCAGCACGCTGGCCACCGCCGACACGACCTTCTCGTTGGTGCTGACGACCGGGCCGGCGTTCGCGTCGACCTGCCACCCGGTCAGCTCCAGGTGGATCTCGCCGAACTTGCGCTCGATCGTGGCGACCTCGTCGGCGACCTCCTCGACCATCTCGGTGACGAGCGGCCGCAGCACGTCCGCGGCGCCGCCCTGGCTCCAGTCCTCGACCCGGCTGCGCACGAAGCGGCTGATCTCGTCGGCCGCCTCCTGGCCCATCTTCTTCTGGTTGAGCGCCTTCATGAACTTCTCGCCCGACGGCAGGCTGTAGCCCTCGATGTGCCCGGGCAGGTCGCGGCGGATCTCGGCGACGAGGGAGGTGAAGGCCACCTTGATCTCGGCCTCGGCGCGGGACTTGTACCGGGAGAACAGCCGCGGCAGCTTCGCCGGGCGGCTGCGGATCGCCGCGAGCTTCGGCAGGATCGCCTCCTGCGCCTCGCGCAGCTTCGCCTGATCGGCGCGCAGCGCGGTCTGCCGCTGGTCGATCTGCTGCTCGATGACGGTGGAGTGCTGCGACGCCAGCGTCACGAACTTGTTGAGGTGGATGTACTGCCGGTTGCCCAGCAGGAAGCTCGCCAGCCGCTGCTCGAAGTGCAGCAGGCCGGAGCGCTCCACGCCGGCGGCGTCGCCCGAGTAGCGCGCGGCGCGGGCCAGCTCCGCGTCGATGAAGTAGATGTCCTGGGTCGCCAGGTCCTGGCCGGTGTAGTCGGGGCCGTTGAGCTGGTCGCGGACGTAGCGGTTCCAGACGAACTTGCGGAGCCGGTCGTCGACGGCCCGGCCGCCGAACAGGTTGACGACGGTGAACACGCGGGTGCCCTCGCCGATCAGGCTGACCGCGTTCATCATCTCGCCCTGGCCCATGAGCACGTCGCTGCGGTACAGCACGATCGCCGCGTCGGCCCGGTTGGTCGCCTCCTTCGTGACCATCGTGCGGGTGTCGTGCTCGTCCAGCCCGGGCGAGTCGTACACCACGATGCCCGCCTGGCAGAGCCGGGCCGGGAAGCCCATCTCGAACTCCCGGATGTGGCCGAACCGGGCCTGGCTCTCCCGCTCGTCGGTGTCCAGTGTGGACCCGCGCAGGTACTCGTCCATCGACCAGGACTGGCTCGTCTTGTCGAAGTGCCAGGCCTTGATGTACGGCTCCTCGGCGTAGCGCACGCCGGTCAGCGTCGCGGTCGCCGGCAGGTCGTCGACGACCATCGGGCCGGCGTGCCCGCCCAGGTCGATCTTGACCGTCGTGCCGCCGAGCAGCGCGTTGAGGAAGGTCGACTTGCCGGTCTTGAACCGGCCCATCACGATCAGGTTGAACGTGTCGGAGAGCAGGTTGTCGCGCACATCGTTGAGGTTGTTCGCGGTCTGGGCCATGTCGAGGTTCTTGGCGATCTTCGTGAGGCCCTCGATGGCGGCGACCGCGTCGGCCTGCGGCTTGCGGCCACCGCCCACGATGGCGTCGACGATCGCCGACGAGGCTTCGGGTGGGTTCATGGCGTGCTCCTCTCTTGGGGGTACCGCAGTGGCGGAGTCAGTCCGCCAGCTCGACGAGCCGGTGCCGCAGTGCGGCGACCCGGTCCTTGACGGCCGAGGCGCGGCCGTCGGGCGTGGGCGTGCCGGTCGCCCCGCCGCGCTCGGCGAGCCCGCCCAGGGCCCGGTCGAGCTCGGCGAAGACGGTGTCGACCGCGCTGCGCCGCGCGGCGAACGCGACCGCCAGGTCGCTGCGCACGAGGTCGCGGTAGGCGTCGATCTGCACGCCGATCGCGTGCTTGGCGAAGCCGGTGACCGCCTCGCCCACGTCACCGGACCCCCGGCGGTGGTCCAGCAGCCGGCCGCCGAGGGCGCCGGCGGCGGTGGCGGCGAGCGTCGGCACGAGCGGCACGCCGAGCAGGACCGCGACCCCGAGGCCGACCACACCGCCGGCGATGGTCAGCGGCGCGCCGCGCCCGCCGCGGCCGCCCGGGGGCGTGCCCGGCGCCATCCCCACCGACCGGTAGGCCCGCACGTCGGCACCGGCGCGCAGCCCGTCGGCGGCGGCCTCCGCGTAGCTGCGCCCGCCGGGCCGGGGCGGCACCAGCCGGTCGACCGCGGCCCACTCGACGTCCTCCAGCTGCTGCTCGGCGGCGGCGAACGCCTGCTCGGCGCGGCTGATCGCGAGGCCGTACGGCCCGGCGTGCCAGCGGCGCATGCCCTGCTCCAGGTAGGCGACCAGGCACGCGTTGACCGCCCGCCGGTCGCCGAGGTCGCGGCAGTGCTGCTTGAGGTGGACGGCGACGCCGGCGCGCAGGTCCTCCCGGGCCATGTCCAGCGACGCGCTCAACTCGGCGTCCAGCGAGCGGCCGGCGGCCTGCAGCTGGGTGCCGATGCGCCGCCCGGTCGCGGCGAACAGGGCCACGACG
>NZ_JBEXCY010000395.1:0-4503 GCF_040605515.1 Dactylosporangium sp. NPDC005572
TGTGGCCGATGTTCGACTTGATCGAGCCCAGTTGCAGCGGCCGGTCGGGGGTCCGCTCCCGGCCGTAGGTGTTGAGGATCGCCTGCGCCTCGATCGGGTCGCCGAGCTTCGTGCCCGTGCCGTGCGCCTCCACCACGTCGACGTCCGCGGCGGCCAGGCCCGCGTTCGCCAGGGCCTGGCGGATCAGCCGCTCCTGGGCGGGCCCGTTCGGGGCGGTCAGGCCGTTGCTGGCGCCGTCCTGGTTGACCGCGGTACCGCGCACGACCCCGAGGATCGGGTGCCCGTTCGCCTGCGCGTCGGCGAGCCGCTCCAGCAGCAGCATGCCCGCGCCCTCGCCCCAGCCGGTGCCGTCCGCCGCCGCGGCGAAGGGCTTGCAGCGCCCGTCCGGGGCCAGGCCGCGCTGGCGGGAGAACTCGACGAACGCCGACGGGCTCGCCATCACCGTGACCCCGCCGGCCAGGGCGAGCGTGCACTCGCCGGACCGCAGCGCCTGCGCCGCCAGGTGGATCGCCACGAGCGACGACGAGCACGCGGTGTCGATCGTCATCGCCGGGCCCTGCAGGCCGAACGTGTAGGCGATGCGGCCGGAGGCGACGCTGCCCGCGGTGCCGGTCAGCAGGTACCCCTCGGTCCCGGCCGGCCCCTGCCCGAGTTCGCCGCCGTAATGCTGCGCCGAGGCGCCCGCGAAGACCCCGGTGAGGCTGCCGCGCACGGTCGCCGGGTCGATGCCGGCGTCCTCCAGGGCCTCCCACGCGGTCTCCAGCAGCAGCCGCTGCTGCGGGTCGATGGCCAGGGCCTCCCGCGGCGTGATGTCGAAGAACGCCGGGTCGAACCGGTCGGCGTCGTGCAGGAAGCCGCCGTGGCGGGCGTAGGAGCGGCCCGCCGCCTCCGGGTCGGGGTCGTACAGCTCGTCGAGGTCCCAGCCGCGGTTCGTCGGGAACGTGCTGATCGCGTCGGCACCGTCGGCGACGAGTCGCCACAGGCGGTCGGGGGTGTCGGCGCCGCCCGGGTACCGGCAGGCCATGCCGACGATCGCGATCGGCCCGTCGCCGTGGTGCCCGGCCGCGGCCGTCACAGCCACCGGTGCCGGCCCGGCGCCGGTGGTCCCGGCGGTGCCGAACGCGTCGCGGAGGTGCTCGGCGACGGCGTACGGCGTCGGGTGGTCGAAGACGAGCGTGTTCGGCAGGTCCAGCCCGGTCGCCTCGGCGAGCCGGTTGCGCAGCTCCAGCGCCGTCAGCGAGTCGAAGCCGGCGTCCTTGAACGGGCGGTCGGGCCGGATCGCGTCGACGCCGGCGTGCCCGAGGACCGCGGCCGTGCTCGTGCGGGTGGTGCGCAACAGCAGATCGAGGCGGGCATCGGCGTCGAGGCCGGCCAGCCGCTCGCTGAGCGACGCCGCGCGGGCCGTGGCCGGCGGGACGAGGCCGTGGAACAGCGGCGGCAGCGCGTCGCCGTTGCGCCGGAGTGCGGCCAGGCCCAGCCGCGCCGTCACCCGGTGCGCGGAGCCCGCCGCGAGGGCCTGGTCGAGCAGGTCGAGGGCGTACCGGTCGGTCATCGGCACGACGCCGAAGCGGGCGAGCCGGTCGCGGTCCTGCGCGGTGAGGGCGCCGGTGAGGGAGTCGTCGCCGCTCCACATGCCCCAGGCGAGGGACACGGTGCGGGGGCGGTGCCGGGCGAGGGCGTCGAGGTAGGCGTTGGCGGCGGCGTAGTTGGCCTGGCCGGGCGTGCCGATGACGCCGGCGATGCTGCTGTACAGCACCAGCGGTACCCCGTCCGGGAGCGCCTCGGCGAGGTGCCGGGCGGCGTCGGCCTTGCCCGCCAGGACCTCGTCGAGCCGCTCGGGCGTGAGCGCGGTCAGGGTCGCGTCGCGGGTGACGCCGGCCGTGTGCAGTACCGCGGCGATCGGCCCGTCGACGCCGTCGAGCAGCGCCCGGACCTCGTCGGGGCGGCTCACGTCGCGGGCGACGACACGCGCCTGCGCGCCGAGGGCGGCAAGGTCGGCCACGATGCCCGCGGCGGCCGGGTGGTCGGGGCCCCGCCGGCCGGCCAGGACGAACCGGCGGATGCCGTGCCGGGCGGCGAGGTGCCGGGCCGCGGCCCGGGCGAGGGCGCCGGTGCCGCCGGTGACGACGACGGTGCCGTCCGGGTCGAGGACGATCGGCTCGGCGTCGCTGTCGGTCGCGCGGGCGAGGCGGGGCGCGAGGACGCGGCCGGCGCGGATCGCCTGCTGCGGCTCGTCGAGGGTGAGGCCGGTCCAGTCGCCGTCGTGGTCGACGAGCGTGACGCGGCCCGGATGCTCGGACTGCGCCGAGCGGACCAGGCCCCAGACGGCGGCCGCGGCCGGATCCGGCGCGGGGTCGGCGCCGGTCGCGACGGCGCCGCGGGTCAGCAGGATCAGCCGGGACTGCGCGGCGACGACCCGCTGGAGCAGGGCGAGGGTCCAGGCGGTCAGCTCGTGCAGGCCGCCGTCCTCGGGGAGGGCTGCGATGATCCGGTCGGGCTCCTCCCAGCCGGTGAGGTCCGCGGGGGCCGCGTCGACCGGCACCCAGTCGACGGCGTAGGCGGGGTGGGCGGCGGCGAGCCGGCCCGGCTCGACGGGCGCCCGGGTGACGGTGGTCGCCGCGATCGTGGCGCCGTCCGGGCCGGTGACGACGACGGTCGCGGTGTCGGGCCGCCGGTGGTCGGCGGTGAGGTGGAGGCGGACGGGGCCGTCGCCCGCGAACGGGTCGATCGTCGTGCCCTCGAACCGGACCGGGAGCCGGGCGTCGTCGGCGGGCCACCGCTGCAGCGCGGCCTCGATCAGCATGCCGACGCGCTCGCCGTGCGCCTCGATCTCCGCGGTGGGCGCGGGACCGGCCGGGGCGGCGACGGCCTGGGCGGTCGCGGTGAGGTGTCCCTCGGCGTGGCGGGTCCAGGGGCGCTCGGCGGCCGCGGAGAGCACGGTGACCTCGCGCCGCCCGTGGTCGTCGGCCGGGCCGACGTGGACCTGCAGCCGGATGTCGCCGTCGCCGTCGACGACGAGCGGTGCGGGCAGCGTGAGGTCGGCGACGTGCGGGGTGCCGGCCCGCCGCCCGGCCAGCGCGGCCAGTTCGAGGAGCAGGGCGGCGGGGACGACGGGGGTGCCGTCGACGGTGTGTTCGGCCAGCCACGGGTCGGTGCGGGGGCTGAGCCGGCCGGTGAGGAGGTGGCCGCCGTCGGGCAGTTCGGTGGTGGCGGGCAGCAGCGGGTGCTCGGTGGCATCCAGGCCGGCGGCGGCGACTCCGCCGGTGGCGGCGGGCCGCAGCCAGTACTGCTCGTGCTGGAACGGGTAGGTGGGAAGGGCCACGTGCCGGCCGCCGGGTGGGAGGAGGTTGTCCCAGTTGATGGGGATGTTGTGTTGGTGGAGGCGGGCGATGGCGGTCGTGTAGGTGTCTGTTTTGTTCGGGTTCTGGGTGGGGATTGTGGTGTGTTCGGCGGCGAGGGTGGTGAGGGTGGTGTCGGGTCCGAGTTCGAGGAGGACGGCGCCGGTGTGCTGTTGGAGGTTGTCGTGGTGGCGGACGGTGCCGCGTAGATGCTGGGTCCAGTACTCAGGTGTGGTGGGGTCGCCGTTGGTGGTGAGCGGTGTGTGGGGTTGGTGGTAGGTGAGGGTTGCGGCGATGGCGTGGAATTGGTCGAGGATCGGTTCCATCAGTGGTGAGTGGAACGCGTGGCTGACCTTGAGGGTCTTCGCGTTGCCGGTGATGGCGCTGAGTTCGTCGGCGTCGCCGGAGAGGACGAGGGAGGTGGGGGTGTTGATGGCGGCGATGGCGACGCCGGGTGTGAGCAGCGGCGTGATGTCGGCTTCGGTGGCGGTGACAACGGCCATGGCCCCACCCGGTGGGAGGCTTTGCATGAGGGTGGCGCGGGCGGTGACCAGGGTTGCGGCGTCCTGCAGCGAAAGAATGCCGGCCAGGTGGGCGGCTGCGATTTCACCGACGGAGTGTCCGATGTAGGCAGTCGGCCGGATGCCGTGGTGGGTCAGGAGCCTGCCGAGAGCGACCTGGAACGCGAACAGGGCCGGCTGCGTGTTGCCCGTCTGGTGGAGTTGGTTGTCGGGGTTTGCCCACATGATGTCGCGTAGGCCGGCCGGGAGTAGGGCGAGGGCCTCGTCGAACGCGGCGGCGAAGGCGGGGTAGGTGTCGTAGAGTTCGCGGCCCATGCCGGTGCGTTGGGAGCCTTGGCCGGAGCATTGGAAGACCAGCGGTGGCGGTTCGTTCGGGGTGTGGACGATGTCGTCGAGGTCGAGCGCTGTGCGGTACTCGAAGTGCGTGCGCCGGGCGAGGGTGTGGGCCACGTCGAGCCGGCGGTGCTCGTGGAGGTGCGCGGCGAGGCGGCGGCGCTGCTCGCGTACCGCTTCCTCGGTGCGGCCTGATACGACGAGGGGCAGGGTGCTGTCCGGGATCGGGTCCGGGATCGAGTCCGCGGGCGGGGCTTCCTCGATGATGAGGTGGGCGTTGGTGCCGGAGATGCCGAATGAGGAGATCGCGG
>NZ_JBEXCY010000396.1:0-4502 GCF_040605515.1 Dactylosporangium sp. NPDC005572
GGAGGGCCGTGGCCGCCGTCAGGCGGGCGCGGCGGGCCTCGTCGGTCAGGCCCTCGGCGGACAGCTGGTCGGCCAGTGCCAGCGCCCGGGTCGCGGCGCCGCGGGTGCGGCCCTCGCCGATCGCCGCCGCCAGGCCCACGTGGGTGGCGAGCAGGGCCCAGCCGGTCGCGCCGCGGCCGGTGAAGCGGCGGCGGGCGCGGGCGGCCAGCGACCGGGCGTCCGGCCAGCGCTCCTCGAGCAGGGCCAGCTCGGCCCGGCTCAGCTCGGCCTCGGCCAGGTCCTGGCGGCGGCTGTCCGCGGCGAACAGCTCCGCCGCCCGGGACAGGTCGCGGTCGGCGTCGCCGAACAGGCCCGCGGCGACCAGGACCTGGGCGCGGTCGGCGTGGTAGACGCCGGCGAACACCCGGGACTGGCTCGACAGCAGGTGGCGCACGCCGTCCATCACACGCAGCGCCGTCGGCAGGTCGCCGGAGAGCATGCACAGGTAGCCGTGGTTGTGCGCCGCCTTCGCCGCGATGACCTCCAGGCCGTGCCGGCGGGCCAGGTCGGCGCAGCGGGCGAAGTCGGCCCGGGCCGCCGCGTGGCGGCCCCGGCGCATGTGGACCAGGCCGCGGTTGATCAGGTTGCGGCAGAGGATCTCCGGCTCGTCCTCGTCGAGCAGGCCCACCGCCCGGTCGAACACGGCCGCCGCCTCGGCCAGCAGCCCGGCCCGCTGCAACAGCAGGCCGCGCTGGCTGGCCGCCCGGCCGCGCAGCCGGCGCGGCAGGCCGGGCAGGGCATCGGTGCGGTCGAGCAGCTCGATGCCCGCGGCCGGCCCGCGGCGCTCGGCCTCGTGGTAGGCGAGGGTGATCAGGACGCCGGCGAGCTCCTCGGGGGTGGCGTCCAGCGCCAGCGCCCGGTGCAGCAGCCGGCGGGCCGCGGCGTGCCGGCCCCGCTCGGTCTCCGTCTGCGCGCGCTGATGCAGTTCCGCGGCCGTGACGCCACCCACGGTGCCATTGTGGTGGCCCGCGGTGGCGACGGGTCAAGCATCGGGGCTCAAGAACGGGTACGGCGCCCATTTCAGCACGATCGGTACCGTCTTGCGCAGCGCCGCCTGCCCCTTCGGGCTCTTGTCGCCGAGCCGCCGGATGCCGCTGCGGTCCAGGTGCAGCAGCGCGGCGGCGATGCGGCCGGCCATGACCGGGGTCGCGTACGAGGTACCGGAGGCGACCGCGAAGCCCGACCTGAAGGAGTCCCCGTCGACGGTCGAGCGCGGCTGCCCGGACGGGTCGAGCGTGCGCACCGCGGACTGCAGGCTGTTCTGCAGCGTGGTCGGCATCGTGCTCACCACCGCCGCGCCGCGCTGCCAGGCGATGACCCACGGGCCGCCGTTGCTGAACAGCGCCACCGAGCGGCCGTCGGGGTTCAGCGCGCCGGTGCTGACCAGCAGCGACGGCTCGTCCTGGGGGCAGGTCGGCTTGGCCCACTGCTGACCGGCGAACGCGGCGGGGTACATCTCCCGGGTCGTGCCGTCGTTGCCGGCCGCCGCGACCACGACGACGCCGCGCCGGCTCAGCTCGCGGATCGGCGCCAGGACCAGCGGATCCCAGTCGGTCGCGTCCTTCGCGGACTCGTGGTAGTACCCCATGGAGATCGAGACGACGTCGATGCGCTGGCCCTGGTCCATCAGGATGGCCAGCTCCTCCAGCGCCAGGATCAGGTCGTGCTCGGCGATGAACCCGTTGGACCGCACGATCGGCAGCGACAGGATGTCGGCGTCGGGGCAGGCCATGTGGATCAGCCCGCAGATGAACGTGCCGTGCCCGGCGAGCGGGTCGCGGCGGCCGTCGAGCGGGCCGCTGATGTCGCCGAAGTACTCGCCGAGTGGGTTGATCTCCTCCGGCGCCGGCCGGTTCGGGCGCCGCTGCAGGGTCCGGTGCGTCACGATCTTGTCGAGCCACGGATGCGGGCCGCAGCCGGTGTCGATCACCGCGACGACCGGCCGCCGGTGGCCCTTCGGCACGGACTGGCGGGCCGGCGGCGCGATGGTGAGGGCGACCGGGCGCGGGCCGGCGTAGGCGAGGTCGGCGTAGAGGCCCTCCTCGCCGTAGGGCTGCGGCGAGTCGTACGGCTGGGGCGAGTCGTACGGCAGCGGCACGTTCTGCCGGCCGACGAACAGCAGGTGGTTGAGCTGGATGTCGCGCAGCGCCTCGCGCTGCTCGACGCCGTCGGCCAGGGCCGCGGCGCGCTGGCGGACCTGCCAGGCGTCGACCGTCGCCGCCGACTGCGGCACGAACCGCAGCAGCGCCGTGCCGCTCGGGCCGGCGGTCTCGACCGGCACGGTCGCCAGGCCGAGGTCGGCCGCGGCGGCCTGGACGAGCTGCCGGGCGACCGGGTTGCCGGCCGCGACCAGCAGCTGGTCGCCGGCGTACACGGCCGGGCGGATGACCTGGTCCGGCAGCCGCGTCGCGGTCACCGGGTCGAGCACCCGGGCGCCGCCGCGGGCGAGGCGCCCGGCGGAGGGGAACACCGGGTCGATGTCGCCGCGGGGGCGGTCCTGGGGGTGGTCACGGTGGAACTGCACCATGTGCCTGCACTCCAATACGGTGGTTACAGGGTGAACGCGGGCGTGATCACGGGGCGGCCCAGCCGGGTCGCCGCGGGCTCGACGACCAGGTGGACGAGCCCCTCGGGGATGCGGCCGAACGCGAAGCGGCCGTCGTCGTCGGCGTCGGCCTCGTGGACGACGTCGCGGGTGTGCAGCTGGACGCGCAGCGCCGCGGCCGGGGTCAGCCAGCCGTCGAGGCGCCGGTGCCGGCCGTCGGCGGAGACGGTCACCATGACCGTCAGCTCCGAGGACGTGAACGAGATGGTCGAGGCGCGCTCCGCGGCACCGGTGCCCCGGGCCCCGGCGCCGGCCGGCATCCGCTGCAGGGCCATGACCTCGACGTCGAGGTCCTCCAGCGCGAGCCGGAACAGCACCCGCTCGGCGAGGTCGCCGGGGATCGGGTCGAGCCGCTGCCACATCCCCCGGAGCCGGTCCATCAGCAGCTGTTCGGCGGGGGTCATGGTGTGCTCCATTCGGGGTCGTCGTCGAGCCGGCGGCGCAGCTTGTCCAGGCAGCGGCTGCGGGTCGGGCCGATCGCGCCGACCGGCATCGCGAGCTCCGCCGACAGCGTCGCGTAGCCCGGCCGGTCGGCGAACGCGATGATCCGCAGCAGCCGGCGGCAGCGGTCCGGCAGCGTCGCCACGTGCCGCCACAGCCGCCGCGCCTCGTCGCCGGTGAGCACCTCCGGCTCCGGCCCGGCGGCCGGCGGCGTCAGGTCGTCCACTGTGGACATCTCAACCGGCTGCTCGTGGCGGCCCTGGCCGGCCACCCGCCACGCCTCGCGCCGGGCGGTGAGCGTGATCCACCGCCACACGGCCTCCGGCTCGCGGATCCGGCCGGCGCCGCGCACCAGCGCCAGCCAGGTCGACTGGATGGTGTCCTCGGCCGAGTCGCGGTCCAGGCCGTAGCCGCGCACGATCTGCCACAGCGCCGGGGTGAGCAGGCGGACGAGCCGGTCGAGGCCGGCCGGGTCGCCGTCGTCGCGCCACGCGACGAACGCGTCGGTGGCGTCGACCCACGGGGTGGCGCTGTCCGCCGCCGGCACCGTCATCCGGTCCTCCTCCTGCGCGCCCGACCTGGAGTTTTACCTTCAAGAGGGAGCGCGGGGCGGCCTGATACGCGCCGGCCAGGATTTTTTACGGCGCGCGCAGCTCCACGAGGGTGACGTCGGGCGGCGCGCCGACCCGGACGGGTGGTCCCCAGAAGCCGGCGCCGTTCGTCACGAAGACCGGCATCCCCCCGACCGTCCCCAGCCCGCTCACGATCGGCTGCGACGCCGCCACGACGCGACCGAACGGCCACAGCTGCCCGCCGTGCGTGTGCCCGGACAGCTGCAGGCCGACGCCCCGCCGGGCCGCCTCGACGGCCTGGACCGGCTGGTGGGCGAGCAGGACGGTGGGCCGGGCCGGGTCGCGGCCGCCGAGCGCGCGGTCGTAGTCGGGCGGATCGCCGACCGTGCCGCCGGTGGCGTCGTTGACGCCGGCGAGGTACAACTCGTCCAGCTCGACCCGCTCGTTGCGCAGGACCCGCAGGCCCAGCTCGCCGACCTCCTCGATCCAGGCCTCGTGGCCCGAGAAGTACTCGTGGTTGCCGGTGACGAAGTAGGCGTTGCGCAGGTCGCGCAGCGGTTCCACGGCGGATCCGAGGGTGTCCACGGTACCGTCGACAAGATCACCGACGATCGCGACCACGTCGGCGCCGAGCGCGTCGACCGCCCGCACGACCCGTTCGGTGTGGCTCCGGCCGCGCAGCGGGCCGAGGTGGATGTCGGAGACCAGCGCGATCCTGAACCCGTCCAGGCGGCGGGGGAGCCGGGCGAGGGGGATCTGGACCCGCCGGGTGCGGGGCGGCCCGAGCGCGCTCGCCATCCCGGCGCCGGTGACGGCCGCGGCGGCGAGCCCGGCGGTGATCGCCG
>NZ_JBEXCY010000397.1:0-4460 GCF_040605515.1 Dactylosporangium sp. NPDC005572
CCCGCGGAAGTCCGGCTACCGGTGTTGTAACCGGGCTTTCGCGGGGTGGCGCCAGGCGGAATCTGGGCCCGCCGCAGCCCGGGCTCAGTTATGAAACAGGCCTTAGCTCGGCTGCCCCGTGAGGCGGGCGTGGATGTCCTCGGGGATCGGGGCACCCGTCAGGCCGGCGATCGCCAGGGCCGCCGCCCCGGCCGCACCGTCGCGGGCCTCCCCCGGGTCGGCCGCGAACCGCTCCCGGACGCCCGTCCGCACCAGCTCGCCGACCGGGCCCCCCGTCAGCAGCACCGATCCGGCGAGCACGACCGCACCGGACCCGCCTGCCGGGAGGTGCCTCGACGCCGCGTCCAGGGACTCCAGGAGCCGGTCCGCAGCCGAGGCGACGATCCCCCGCGCCACCGCGTCCCCGTCCAGCGCCGCCGCCCCGACCAGGGGTGCGAGGCGGCCGAGGGCGGCGGGTGGCTCCCGGTACGCCGACCGCAGCACCGCCCCGATCACGGCCGTCCCGTCCTCCGCAGGGTCCTCGGCCCCGAGGCCGGCCAGGACCGGCGCCGTCAGGGCCGTCGGCGCGCCGCGGCCGTCCACCGCGCGCAGCACCGCCCGGACCGCCTCGCGGCCCAGCCAGACCGCGGAGCCGTCGTCGCCCAGCAGCCAGCCGTAGCCGTCGCAGCGGGCGTGCAGCGCGCCGGACCGGAACGCCACCGCGGCCGCGCCCGTGCCGGACAGCAGCAGCAGGCCGGACGGGGACGGGGTGCCGGCCGCGTACGCGACCTCGAGGTCCGTCACCACCCGCATCACCGACGGGTCCACGCCGAGGGAAGCCCACTGCGCCGCGCCCCGGGAGCCGGCCGTACCGTCCGCCACCGCGCCCGAGCGGCCGACCACGCCGGCCACGACGCGCGACGGGTCCAGGCCGGACAGCGCCGCACGCACCGCGGCGACCAGCGCGGTGGCCGACGAAGGGCCGCTGGACTGGGCGTTCGCGCCCCCGGCCGAGCCGCGGGCGACCACCGAGCCGTCCAGCGACGCTGCCACGCAGCGGGTCGTGGTGCCGCCGGCGTCGACGCCGATGACCAGCGGTACTGGCATCGCCACACCGTACTCCATTGACGAAAAGGTCTGGGAAACGGAAACTTTCCCACATGAACGTCGACGAGAGCGGCGGCGCCCCCTCCACGGCGGTGCGCATCCGCGGGTTGCTGCCCTCGCTGTCGCCGGCCGAGCAGCGCGTGGGGCGGCTCATCGCCGACGAGGCGGCGACCGCGGCGCAGCTCACCATCACCGAGCTCGCCCGCAGGGCCGAGACGTCCGAGACGACGGTCGTGCGGTTCTGCCGGGCGATCGGCTTCTCCGGCTACCCGGAGCTGCGGCTGACCCTCGCCGCGGAGGCCGGCCGGGCGCAGGACGACGGCGAGCGCGGCGAGGCGCCGGGCAGCGACATCAGCCCGACGGACCCCCTCGGTACCGTCGTGAAGACCATCGCCTTCGCGGACGCCAGGGCCGTCGAGGACACCGCCGCCCAGCTCGACCTCGACACGCTGCAGCAGGTGATCGACGCGGTCGCCGGGGCCCGGCGCATCGACATCTACGGCGTCGGGGCCAGCGCGTTCGTCGCCCGCGACTTCCAGATGAAGCTGCACCGGGTCGGCCTGGTCGCCTACGCCTGGTCCGACCTGCACCTGGCGCTGACGAGTGCGGCGCTGCTCGACGAGCGGGACGTGGCGATCGGGATCTCGCACACCGGCACGACGATCGACACCATCGAGGCGTTCGCCGAGGCGGGGCGGCGCGGTGCCCGTACCGTCGCGCTCACCAACTTCCCCAAGTCACCGATCACGCGCATCGCCGACCTCACGCTCACCACCGCGGCGCGGGAGACGACCTTCCGGTCGGGTGCGATGGCGAGCCGGCTGGCGCAGCTCACCGTCGTCGACTGCGTGTTCGTCGGCGTCGCCCAGAAGACCTACGGACAGACCAAGTCGGCTGTGGAGAAGACCCGCGAGGCGGTCCGCAGCCGGCGCGTGCGACCGGAACGAGGCCACTGGTGACGATTGCCCCCACAGAGGCCCGCAACCCCGGCACCCTGGAGATCGACCGCCTGCCGACCCTCGACATCCTGCGCCTGGTCAACGCCGAGGACGCGACCGTGGCGCCGGCGGTGGCGGCGGTGCTCCCGGACCTCGCGCGGGCCGTCGACCTGGCCGTCGCGGCACTGGAACAGGGGCGCCGGCTGCACTACTTCGGCGCCGGCAGCTCGGGGCGGATGGCGGTGCTCGACGCGAGCGAGCTGCGCCCGACGTACGGCGTGGCGCCCGGCGTCGTCGTCGCCCACCTCGCCGGCGGCGAACGGGCCCTGGTCGACGCGGTCGAGGCGGCCGAGGACGACGACGACGCGGGCGCCGCCGCGGCCGGCGACCTCGCGGCCGGCGACGTGGCGTTCGGGGTGACGGCCAGCGGCGGCACGCCGTTCGTGGCCGGTGCGCTGCGGGCGGCCCGGCTGCGCGGCGCGCACACGGTGCTGCTGTCGGCGAACCCGGCCGCGCCGGTCGCCGCGCACGCCGACATCCACCTGGCGGTCGACACCGGGCCGGAGGTGGTGACCGGCTCGACCCGGATGAAGGCCGGCACGGCGCAGAAGCTGGTGCTCAACGCGATGTCGACGGCGGTGATGGTGCGGCTCGGTCGCACCTACTCGAACCTGATGACCGACATGCTGGCCACGAACGCGAAGCTGCGGGTACGGCAGGTGCGCATGCTGGTGCAGGCGACCGGCGCGCCGGCGGAGGCGTGCCAGGCGGCGCTGTCGGCGGCGGGCGGCGAGGCGAAGGTGGCGCTGCTCACGCTGCTCTCCCCCGCCGACGTGGAGCAGGCCCGCAAGGCCCTCAGGGCGGCCGGCGGCGTGGTGCACCGGGCGCTGCGCGAAGTCGGCTAGACCGGCGGGAGCAGGGCCAGGAGGCGCTCGACCGGCGGGGCGACCGCCACGAGCACGACGTCGACGCCCGCGCGGCGGGCACCGTGGACGACCTCCATGCCGGCCGACGAGAAGTACGTCACGCCGGACAGGTCCAGCTCGACCCGGCGGACGACCCGGTCGGTGCGCAGGAACGCCGCCAGCCGGGGCGCGGTGGCCGCGTCGACGTCGCCCGCGACCGTCACCCGGAGGGTTCCGCCACGCTGCGTGATCGTCACGCCGAAGTCAACACCGGCAAGGAGCGCATTCACACAACACACAGTAGCGACCATGGTCGCCGCCGAGCACCGGACGATCAGCCGATCCCATCGGCTGCCCGGTCAGGACGGCCGGTCGACCCGGCGTGGCCCACAGTACGGATCCGACCGGCCGGCGGGATGACGGCCACGCCGACGCGGCGGTGTGGGTGGTGCCGGGGTGAGCCGTCGGGTGATTCGGCGAATCACCCGTGAATGCTGACTCGGTGACCGAGGATCGTCAATACGGTCACCCTCATGACCTCCGCCTACGACACGATGGACGCCCGCCCGATCCCGCTCGACCCCCGTCGCGAGCCCATCCTGGTCCGCCCGTACGTCTCCGCGCTGGACGACCCCAGGCCCGTGGACCGCACGGACTGGCCGCTCCACGGCGGCAGGCCGGCCCCGGTCACCACGGGGACGCCGGGCAAGGCGAGGCGGCGGCCGGGCGCCACGATCCCGGCGGAGCTGCGGGACCGCACGTCGAGGAGCAGCCGACCGGCCCGAGAGGGGCAGACGGGCCGGGGTGAGGAGCTCGGGCAGGTGGTCCCCCTGGCCCGCCCGGCGGACGTGCCGCAGGCAAGGGTGGCGGAGGACGCGGTCGAGGCCCGCGGCGGCCGCCGCCGCGCCGTCGTGGCGGACGACGTCATGGCGGCGCACGGCGGGCCGACGCGCGCCGACAAGGTGCTCGACCCGCGGTACACGAGCGTCGGGCAGGACGTGGTGGAGACGCGCGGCGGGCGGAGGCACGCCGCGACGGCGGGCGGCGGCGTGCGGGCGGTCCGGCCCTCGACGCCGATCGGTACGCCCGCCGAGCCGGACTCGGTCACGCGAGTGGCCGAGGACATGCCGGACCCCCGATCGGCGCGGCCCGCCCGGCCCTCGCGGGCCGCGGCGACCGGTGGGGACCGGCGCACGGGGCAGGCCCGGGCGGCGCAGCGCGGCGCCGCCCGGGCCGTGCCTGTGGACGACAGCGCGAACGACTCGGCCGAGGCGCGGGCGCAGCGGCGCGCGGCCGCCTGGGAGATCTGGGACGAGGAGACCGGGGCGCACCGGCGGGCCGCCGGCCGGGGCATGTCGCGGGCGGAAAAGCAGACCGTCGGGCGAGGCATGACGCGGGCGGAAAAGCAGACCGTCGGGCGGGGCATGACGCGGGGCATGACGCAGGGCGAGGCGCGGGCGGAGCGGCAGGCGACCGCGCGGGCCATGACACGGGGAATGACGCGGCGCGAGGCGCGGGCGGCGGCGCGGGC
>NZ_JBEXCY010000398.1:0-4450 GCF_040605515.1 Dactylosporangium sp. NPDC005572
GCCGGCGCGCGGCCCCGCGGCGCACCGACGCGCACCTCGTGGATCCGCGCGTGGGGCGGGGCGTCGGCGCGCAGCCGCACCGGCAGCGCCCGCATCGCCTCCGCCGGGCCGGCCGCCTCCAGAACGACGAGGCCGCCGTCGTTGCGGACCCAGCCGTCGAGGCCGAGGTCCCGGCCGAGACGGTAGACGAACGGCCGGAAGCCCACGCCCTGCACGGTGCCGTGGACCTCGATGCGGAAGGCCACCCGCTCCCCTGCGTTCTGCATGCCGCGCGCCGCCTTCGACAGTTCCGACCCGATGCCCGCAGCTGTGAGTCTCGCGCCGCACGCACCGCCCGCCCGGCCGAACGGCGCGGGCTCACCCCGCACAGCACCGGTGGTGTGAACGCCGCCGTCCGGGGAAGAGGCCCGGAAACGGATGTCTGCACGCACGGAGGCTGCTGTGACGACCAAGCAGTCGGCGGCCGGCGACCCGGTGGCGGCCGCACTGTACCGGGCCGCCGAGGACGCGTTGCTGGCGCCGTCGATCCTGAACACGCAACCCTGGCACTGGCGGGTCCACGACGCGACCCTGGAGCTGTTCGTGGACCCGGCCCGGCAGCTGCACGCCGCCGATCCGCACTGGCGCCTCATGATCATCAGCTGCGGCGCCGCCCTGCATCACGCCCGGGTGTCGCTGCGGGCGACCGGGTACGAGCCGCTGGTGCACCGCCGGCCCGACCCGCACCAGCCCTGGCTGCTCGCCCGCATCCAGGCGGGCCCGGTCCATCCGCCGCCGGCGTCGGTGCTGCGCACCTACCAGGGCATCCGGCGGCGGCGCACCGACCGGCGCCCGTTCGTCGGCGACGTGCGGGTGCCGGCCGACGCCATCGCGGGGCTGCGGTCGGCGGCGGAGGCCGAACACGCGTCGCTGTACCTGCTGGACCCGGCGGACGTCGTCTACCTGCGGTACGCCGCGCAGGGCGCGCAGACCGCCGGTGCCCGGGACAAGGTCCAGGCGGCCGAGCTGCGGCAGTGGACGTCGCGTGCCGGGCAGGAGGGCGTGCCGCCCGAGACCGTGGCCGGGCCCAAGCCCCGGCCGGTGCCGACGCGGGACTTCGGGCTCGGCGACGAGGCCGGACTCGAGCCGGGACCGGGGGACGACCGTTCGGCCGACTACCTGGTCGTGGCCACGGCCGGGGACGACCCCGCGGCGTGGCTGCACGCCGGCGAGGCGATCAGCGCGGTCTGGTTGCACGCCACCGTCGAGGGGCTGGCGATCTCGCCGATGAGCGACGTCATCGAGATCCCCGGCGCGCGGATGCTGCTGCGCAGCCTCCTGCACCCCACGGCACAGCCCCAGCTGGTCCTGCGGGCCGGACCCGCCTCCGACGCGGGCCCGCCGCCCGAGAGCCCGCGCCGACCGGCGTCGGAGGCCATCGACGTCGGGTGAACCACGAGGAGGGATGCCATGTCAGCGACCAAACACTGGAACGTCGACGTCTTCATCGGCGAGCACGACGGACGGACGTACGCGGAGGCACGGCTGCAGACCAACGACGCCACCCGGCTCCACGGGTACGGCGAGGCCCGCCTCAACCCGGCGGACGAGGACATCCCGGAGATCGGCGACGAGGTGGCCGTGGCCCGCGCCCTGTCCGACCTGGGCCACCGCGTGCTGCTCGCGGCCGCGGCCGACATCCGGGCCGTCACCGACGCACCCGTGCACCTCAGCCGGTAGCCGGCCGGGAGCCGGACCGGCGGGCTCCGGCGACGGGGCACGGTGCGTGAGCCGAGGAACACCCTATGGACACGTGGACGTTCCGGTTCGACCCGGCCGACCCGGCCGACCCTGCCGACGAGGGGCAGCGCGAGGCACTGTGCACGCTGGGCAACGGCTACCTCGCGACCCGGGGCGCCGTGCCGGAGTGCGACGCCGACGGCACGCACTACCCGGGAACCTACGCCGCCGGCTGCTACAACCGCCTGCCGGACACGGTCGCGGGCGAGGCGGTCGAGAACGAGAGCCTCGTGAACCTGCCCAACTGGCTGCCGCTGACCTTCCGGGCCGGGGACGGGCCGTGGCTGGGCCAGCCCGGCGCCGAGATCCTCGACGAGCAGCACGAACTCGACCTGCGGGGCGGCGTCCTGTCGCGCCACCTGCGGGTCCGGGACACCGCCGGCCGCACCACGGAGGTGACCCAGCGGCGGTTCGTGCACATGCGCGACCCGCACGTCTGCGGGCTGCAGGTCACGCTCACCCCCGAGGACTGGTCCGGGACGCTGACCGTCCGGTCCGGTCTCGACGCCACCGTCAGCAACCGTGGGGTGCAACGCTACCGGGGGCTCTCGGACCGTCACCTGACGCTGCTGGACGCCGGCCCCCTCGCGGCGGACGGCGTGGCGTGCACGGTCGAGACGAACCAGTCGCACGTGCGCGTCGCGCTGGCCGCCCGCACCCGCGTGTTCCTGGGCGGCCGCCCGGTCGGCGTCGCCGGCTGCGGCGGCCGGCACGCCGCGGAGCAGGAGGTCACCGTCAGGGTCTCCGCCCGCCGCCGGATCACGGTCGACAAGCTGGTCACCGTGTACACCTCGCGGGACGGGGCGATCAGCGAGCCGTCCGTCGAGGCCCGCGAGCACCTGGCCCGGCTGCCGAGCTTCGGCACGCTGCTCGACGAGCACCGGCTGGCGTGGCGGCAGCTGTGGCGGCGCTTCCGCTTCTCGTTGCGTGGCCCGGAGAGCCCGGCCCTGCCCGTGGTCCGGCTGCATCTGTTCCACCTGCTGCAGTCCGTGTCCGACCACAGCGTCGACGCCGACGCCGGCATCCCGGCCCGGGGGCTGCACGGCGAGGCCTACCGCGGGCACGTGCTGTGGGACGAGCTGTTCGTCTTCCCGATCCTCAACCTGCGGATGCCGACACTGAGCCGGGCGCTGCTGCGCTACCGCCACCGGCGGCTCCCCCGGGCCCGTGCCGCCGCCGCGGCCGCCGGCCGTCCGGGTGCGCTGTACCCGTGGCAGTCGGGCAGCGACGGACGGGAGGAGAGCCAGCGGCTGCACCTCAACCCGCTCTCCGGTCGCTGGGTCCCGGACGTCTCCCGGCTCCAGCGGCACGTCGGGCTGGCGGTGGCGTACAACGTGTGGCAGTACTACCAGGTGACGGGCGACCGGGAGTTCCTCGGCCGCTACGGCGCCGAGATGATCATCGAGATCGCCCGGTACTTCGCCGGGCTGGCCGAGTACGACGGCACCCGCGACCGGTACGTCATCCGCGGCGTCATGGGCCCGGACGAGTTCCACACCGGCTACCCCGGCACCGACCGCCCCGGCATCGACAACAACGCCTACACGAACGTCCTCACCGTGTGGGTCGTCCTGCGGGCGCTGGACGTGCTCGACGCGCTCGGCCCGGACCGGCGGGCCGAACTGGCCGAGACCCTGCGCCTGGACCCGGCCGAGCCGTCGCGCTGGGAGGACATCTCCCGCCGCATGTACGTGCCGGTCCGGCCCGACGGCATCATCGACCAGTTCGAGGGCTACGGCGACCTGGACGAGCTCGACTGGCCGGCGTACCGCGACCGCTACGGTGACATCCGCCGCCTCGACCGGATCCTCGAGTCGGAGGGCGGCACCCCGAACCGGTACCAGGCGTCGAAGCAGGCCGACGTGCTGATGCTGTTCTACCTGCTCTCCGCCGACGAGCTCGGCGAGCTGCTGCACCGGCTCGGTCACACGCTGCCCGCCGACGCCATCCCCAGGAACATCGAGTACTACCTGGCCCGCACCGCGCACGGCTCGACACTCAGCGCCGTCGTCCACGCCTGGGTCCTGGCCCGCAACCACCGCGCGGAGGCGCTGCAGTACTTCGTCGAGGCCCTGGACAGCGACGTCGCCGACATCCAGGGCGGCACCACCGCCGAGGGCATCCACCTGGCCGCGATGGCCGGGTCGGTGGACGTGCTGCAGCGCTGCTTCGCCGGCCTGGAGACCCGCGACGGCGCGCTGGTACTGAATCCCTACTGGCCGCGTCACCTGGGGGCGCTGGAGTTCGACATCCGCTACCGCGGGCACCGGATCACCCTGTCGATCAGCGGCGACACCGTGCTCGTGACCGCCGGCGCCGCGCGCCTGCCGCCGGTCCGGCTGTGCTGCCGGGGCGAGGCCACCGAGCTGGGCCCCGGCGAGTCAGTCCAGTTCCCGCTCAAACAGTGAGCTCCCCGCCAGGAAGGACGACACGATGGCACGCCGCACGCTCGCGGACGTCATGACCCGCGACGTCGTCGCAGTGCGCGAGGACACGACGTTCGACGACATCGTCGCCCTGCTCGCCGAGCGCCACGTGGGCGCGGTGCCCGTCGTGGACGGTCGCGACCGGGTGCTCGGTGTCGTCTCCGAGGCCGACCTGCTGCGCAAGCTGGAGTTCGCCGACGCCGGTCCGGCCGCGCCCGGCGACGCCCCGGCCGCGGCGGTCGGCC
>NZ_JBEXCY010000399.1:0-4418 GCF_040605515.1 Dactylosporangium sp. NPDC005572
AGGCCGACCACACGCCGACCGGCACGCTGACGGCGAGCGCGACGATCATCGACAGGCCGCGCCGGCCCCCGACCGCGGCGCCGCCCGCCCCGACCCGTCGACCACCGCGACCCTGGTCCAGGCCTGCTCGACCGCGCGCCGCGTCCACCTGACCTACCGCTCGGAGGCCGGCACCGAGTGGTCCACGGACGCGGACCCGTGGGCGGTGGTCGTCCGCCACGGCCGCTGGTACCTGCTGTGCTGGTCGCACTCGTCGTCCGCCCGCCGCGCCTACCGCATCGACCGCATCCGGGCGGTCGAGCCGCTCGCGGAGCCCTTCGAGCCCCCGGCCGACCTGGATGCGGTGTCGGTACTGGAGGAGCACCTGGCGGTCGGTTGGGAGTACGCGACGGAGGTCGTGATCGACGCCGCGCTCGAGAAGGCGGCGGCGTGCGTCCGCCGGGGCCTGGGCCGCCTCGAGGCGATCGACGACGGCCACTGCCGGCTGGTGGGCACGACGAGCAACCCGTGGTGGTACGCCGAGCAGCTGGCCGCCCTGCCGTCCCCGTTCCACGTCGTCGGCGGCCCGGAGCTGCGCCACTGCACCCACGCGCTCGGCGCGCGCCTGCTGTCCGCGGCGGGATAGCCGCCGCGGGTCAGCTCGGGTAGGGGACGTGGTCGGCGCCGGCCGGGCAGGTCAGGTCGCCCGTGCCGCAGTACGTGCGCGCCGGCACACCGGTCACGACGGTCCGGGGCGGGACATCGCGGGTGACGACGGCGCCCGCACCGACCAGCGCGCCGTCGCCCACGTGGACCCCGGGCAGGATCGTCGCGTTCGCCCCGATCCGCGCACCGCGGCCGATCGTGACGCCGGCCGTGCATCGGCTGACGTCCGGGCAGCCGGGGCGGGGTGCGTTCGTCAGCGTCACCCGCGGCCCGAGCCACGCACCCTCGCGCAGCACGGAGTGCTCGGGCACGAAGCACTGCGAGTGGATGCGGACCCGGTCCTCGATGCGGACGCTGTGCTCGACCACCGACGAGGAACCGATCGAGACGTCCGCGCCGATGACGGCGTCCTGGCGCAGCAGCACGTGGTGGCCGGTGACGAGGCGGTCGCCGGCGACGACACCGGCGTAGATGACCGTGTGACTGCGGATGACGCCGCCGGCACCGAGGATCGTGCGCCGCGGGGGCTCCGCGTCCCCGGCCGGCCGGCCGATGATGCAGAACTCCTCGATCGTCGTGCCCGGGCCGAGCTCGACGTCCGGCCACACGACGGTGAGCGGTGCGATCCGGGCGGCCGGGTGGCCGGTCATCGGGTCACCGCGCCGGCCGGCAGGACGACCTCGGTGGAGCGGCCGCCGTCGCGGACGGAACGGTCGGCCGCCTCCAGGGCCGCCACCACCCGGATGCCGTTCCAGCCGTCGGTGAGTGGCGGGGTGCCGACGGTCACGCAGTCGATGAAGTGTTCGAGCTCCGCGGCGAGCGGCTCCGTGGCGGGCAACGGGACCGCCTGGGTGGCGATGCCGTCGCGCCATGCGAGCGCGGGCCCGGGCGGCGCGTCGTCGTACGTCAGCATGCGGTGGGCGCCGACCACCACGGTCCGGCGAACCTTGACGTGGTCGGCCCAGCTGAGGTGGACGTGGGCGACGACCGCACCGGGATAGCCCAGCGTCAGGAACGCCACGTCGGCCGGCGCGCCGTGACCGGTCCGGAAGCTGCGGGCCGACACCCAGTCGGGGCTGGTGCCGACCAGGTGGTTGGCGATCGCGACGTCGTGCGGTCCCAGCGACCACAGCACGTCCACGTCGGGATTGGCCCGGCCCCGGTTGAGCCGCTGCAGGTGCAGGTACCGCACCGGGCCCAGCTCGTCGCCGAGGATCGCCTCGCGCATGCGCCGGATGCCGGGCACGAACTCGAAGGTGTGCCCGACCATGAGCACGACGCCCGCAGCCTCGGCGGCCCGGGCCAGCTCCACCGCGTCGCCGGCCGACGTCGCCAGCGGCTTCTCGACCAGGACGTGACGGCCGGTGGCCAGCACGCGCCGGGTCAGGGCCGCGTGGGTCCGCGGCGGCGTGGCGATGACGACCGCACCGACGGACGGATCGGCGAGCATGCCGTCGAGCTCGGCGAACGCCGGCAGGCGCGGGTACGCCGCCTGGAACGCCGCCCGGCGCTGCGGTGACGGGTCGACGACGGCGCGCAGCGGCAGCCGGGCGTGGCCGGCGAGGAGCCGGGCGAAGTTCGGGCCCCAGTAGCCGTAGCCGACCAGCCCGGCGCCGCTGCCGGTCATGGCCGGTTGGCCAGCGTCAGCAGGGCGTCGATCCCCTCGTCGATGCCGCCCGGCACCATGAGCGGCGACGGCGGCAGGGCCCCGCGCAGCTGCTCGACCCACGCGATGCCGGCGTCGAGGTCGGACAGGTCGGGTCCGACGTGGCGGATGAGGCCGGCGTCGTGCAGGTCGGTCCAGACGGCGGTGTTCACCGCGAGTGCCGGCCGGCCGAGGAGGTGTGCCTCGCGGATCAGGCCGCCCGAGTCCGACACCAGGAAGGCGGCGTCGCTCAGCGCCCGCAGGACCTGCCGGAACCCCATCGGCTCGTGCAGCACGACGGGGAGTTCCTTCGACGCGCGTCGCACCATGGCGGCGGAGCGGGGATGGAGAATCCAGTGGACGGTCTTGCCGCGGTCGAGCAGCCGGGTCAGGAGCTGGCGCATCGTACCGATGTTCATGTTCTCCGGCCGGTGCAGCGTCACCATCACCCGGTTGGCGTCGGCCCCTGTCCGGTCCCCGGTCCGGTCCCCGGCCGGCGGCGGGGCGATCATGTGGGTGAACCAGCGGGCGGCCAGGTCGCCGGTGCGGACCAGCTGACCGGTGAAGCCCTCGGCGCGCAGCGCCTCGGCCGCCGATGCCGACACGCAGAACGCCAGGTCTGCGGCGAGGTCCGCGGCCCGGGAGTTGAACGACTCCTGCTCGCCGCCGATGCGCCGCTCCCCGGCCTCGACGTGGACCAGCCGGAACCCGTTGAGCTTGGCCGTCAGCGCACCGGCCAGCATCGGGTTGGCGTCGCCGAACACGACGACGGTCGTGGTCAGCGGCCACTGGCTGGAGAGGTTGCCGAGCTGGCTGACGGTGCTCCCGAGCACCTCGGCCGGGCTGCTGCGGGAGGGATGCCTGAGGCGGATCGTCGGCTCGAGTCCGATCTCGCGCATGAGCAGGTCGTTCATCGGCGGCGAGAAGTGCTGCGCGGTGTCGATGATCGTGGTGGTGAACGGCGCTGCGGAACAGCGCTGTAACTCGTACTGCAGCGCCGCGGCCTTGATGTACTGCGGCCGGACCCCGCAGATGAGCACGAGGTGGGCCGGGAACGGCCGTCGCGTCACACGCACCGCCCCTGGGAACGAGTCATCATCTCATGGTATCCGCCGGCGATCGCCGGGCGGTCAGCCATGCTGGCGCCAGAACGCCAGGTTCTTTCGTGTGCTAACGGTGTCGGGATGCTCCGCGCCGAGCACCCGGATCCGGTCCGTGAGCAGGTCCTCGTAGCCGTCCGCGGCGCCGGCGGCGTCCCCCGCCAGGCCGCGCAGATAGGCGAGCATGCCCCGGGCCGTCAGGGTGGCCACGTGGTTCCAGCCGAGCACCCGCCCGAAGTCCGGCAACGCCGGCTCCAGCACGTCGACGGCCCCCCGCGGGTCGCCGGCCTCACCGCGCCAGCGGGCCAGGCCGCAGCGCAGGCCCAACGTCTCCGGGTGATCCGGTCCGAGCACCCGCAGGTAGTCGTCGACCAGCGTCGCGCAGTCACGGTGGGCCGCCCCCGGGTCGCCCGCCTCGCCGCGCAGGAATGCCAGGTTGACCCGGACGCCCAGCGTCGCCGGGTGGTCCGGCCCGAGCAGCCGCAGGTAGTCGAGCAGCAGTTCCTCCACGTCAGCCGCCGCGGCGGTGACGCCGCCCGCCTGGGCGCGCCAGAACGCGACGTTGTTGCGGGCGGTGAGGGTGTCCGGGTGATCGGCGCCGAGCACGGCGAGGCGCCGGGCGAGCACCTCCTGGTACGCGGCGACCGCGCCGGACGGGTCGCCGCTCTCGCCGAGCCAGCGCGCCCGGTTGCCCAGGACGTTCAGCGTGTCCGGATGATCGTCGCCGAGCACCCGGCTGTAGTCGGCCAGCACCTGCTCCGCGATGTGCCGGGCGCGCTGCGGATCGCCCGCCTCGCCGTGCCAGCGGGCCATGTAGTTGCGGACGCTCAGGGTGTCCGGATGATCACCGCCGAGGATCCGGGTGCAGTCGTCGATCAGGACGGCCGACGCGGAGGCGGCGCCCGCGGGGTCCCCGGCCTGGCCCCGCCAGCGGATGACGTTGCCCCGCGTGCGCAGCGTGTCCGGGTGGTCGGTGCCGAGCACGCGCACGCAGTCGGCGAGCAGCGCGTGCGCGGCCGCGGCGGCGC
>NZ_JBEXCY010000400.1:0-4350 GCF_040605515.1 Dactylosporangium sp. NPDC005572
CCATCCTCATCGGCGCATCGCTCGGCGGCGTGACCTCCCTGGGAGCAGGGTTGCCGCGCCCCGCTGGACCAGGGCGGCCGCCGCCGCGCCGCCGATGCTGCCGGTCGCGCCGGTCACCAGTACCGTCATCGTGATCGCTCCTTCAGGGTCTTCAGGGTCTTCAGGGCCTTCAGTGGGTCAGGTGCCCACACTGTGCGCACGGGCGCTTGGCGCGCGCTTGAGGTGCGGCCCCCAGCCGGCCTCAAGCGGGACTCAAGCGGCCCACCGAACCTGGGGCCATGACACAGACCAATGCGCAGATCAAGGAGCAGCTCCGGCTGCCCGGCCAGGCCGCGGCCCCCGGCGGCCCGGTCGACCTCACCGGGATGTTCGGGATGCACTGGGCGTTCCGCCGCGACCTCGACCGGTTCGTCGCCGCAGTGGCCGCCACGCCGGTCGGCGACCGGGCGACCTGGCAGGCCCTCCAGCGGCGGTGGGAGCTGTTCCGCCGGGTGCTGCACGACCACCACACCGGCGAGGACGCCGGGCTGTGGCCCGCCCTGGCCGCGAAGGCCGACGCGGCGGGCCGGGCCACCCTCGCCGCGATGGAGGAGGAGCACCACGGCATCGACCCGCTCCTCGTGGCCGTCGCCGAGGGCCTGGCCCGGATGGCGGCCGCCGCCGACGCGGACGCGCGCGCCGCCCTGGAGGTGCGGGTGGTCGCGGCCCGCGAGCGGCTCGGCGCCCACCTGGCGCACGAGGAGCGCGACGCCCTGGAGCTGGTGCAGGCCCTGCTGAGCCCGGCCGAGTGGCACCACATCGAGCGCAAGTACTTCCAGCAGTCGAAGTCCCCGCGCCAGCTCGCCGAGGTGGTCGGCTGGGCGCTGCACGACCTGCCGCCCGGCGCTCTCGACCGGATGCTCACCCCGGCGAACCCGTTCCGGGTCGCGTGGCAGCTGTTCCTGCGCCGCCCGTTCGCCCGCCGCGAGCGGGTGGCCTTCCGGTACGCGTCCTGACGGCCGGCGCGCCTCAGCCCAGGCGCAGGGCGGTGCGCGCCTGGGCCGCGTCGGCGGCGGCGAGGACCTGCTCCGCCACGCCGGCGACCGACTCCCGGACCGCCTCCGGCGCGGCGGCGAGGCCGGTGAGCCAGCCGAGCCGGGCCGGGCCGTCGAGGGCCGGCAGCATCCAGCGGATCGAGGTACGGGTCACCGAGGCGGGGGTGGCGGCGAGGAACCGCGCGCGGCAGGCGACCAGCTCCTCGTCCGTGCGGACCTGCCAGATCGCCGCCATGATCGCGGTCTCCTCCTCGTGCAGGTGGTGCAGCATGGTGCCGACGTACCGGGCGAGGTCGCGGTACCAGGCGAGCCCGGCCGCCGGGTCGGCCCCGGTGCGCAGCGTGGCGAAGCGGTCCGCCAGGTCCGCGAGGAGGTCGTCGAGGTCCCGGTGGTCGTCCTCGGGCAGGGCGAGCGCGGCCTCGTGGCCGTCGAGGAGCCGGAAGATGTGGTTGTCCTCGTGCTCGGTGTGGCTCTGCAGCAGCTCGGCCATGGCGTCCCAGCACGCGCCGAGCTCGGCGCGCCCGGCCGGGTCGCTCCAGTCGGTCGCGCCGGCGCGGACGGTCAGGTCGAACAGGCCGGCCCGGATGGCCTTGTGGATTGCGGTGAAAAGGTCGACACGCGTGGCGTGCGAGGTGGCAGTCGAGGTCATGCCCGGCAACCTACGGCGGGCCGGCGACGGGTCGCCATCCCTTGTTCACGGGGGTAGGACCCGTCGGCCTGACCAGCGATAATCGCGGCATGAACCTGCGGCAGGCGGTCCGGCGGCTCGCCGCCGGCGACGGCGACCTCGACGCCGTCCGGCGGGGGCTCGACGCGCTGCTGCGCGGCGCCGTGCGGTACGACATCGCCGCCATCTCGACCGTCGACCCGGCGACGATGCTGTGGACCAGCTGCTACGTGTCGGGCGTCGAGGAGGAGGGGTCGCGCGAGCGCGAACGGACCCTCTTCGACCTGGAGTTCCGCGGCGGCGACAGCAACGGCTACGCGGAGCTGGCGGCCCGCGCGGTCCCGGTGGCGTCGCTGCACGAGGCGACCGGCGGCGATCTGTCGCGGGCCGAGCGGTGGCGCACACTGCTGCGCGGGCTGCGGGTCACCGACGAGCTCCGCGCGGTCCTGCGCTCCGAGCAGCAGTGCTGGGCCACCCTGACGCTGTACCGCACCGGCGCGGCGCCCCCGTTCACCGCGCACGACGTCGCCCTGGTCGCGGACGCGGGCGGCGCGATGGCCGAGGTCTTCCGGCTGGCCCTGCTGCGCGCCGCGCTGCGCGTCCCCGCCGGGCTCGAACACCCGCCCGGCATGCTGCTCGTCGAGCCCGACGGGACGGTGGGCCAGGTGTCCGCCGCCGCCGAGCGCTGGCTGGGCCTGCTCGACGACCGGGGCCGGGTCCCGGCCGTCGTCCAGTCGGTGGCCGCCGCGGTGCGGGCCGGCGACCCGATGGCGCGGGCCGCCGTCCCGAGCCGGTCCGGCCACTACGTGGTGCTGCACGGGTCGCCGGTCGCGGGCACCGGGACCGTCTCGGTGATCATCGAGGGTGCCCGCCCGATCGTGGTCAGCGACGTCATCGCCGGCGCCCACGGGCTGACCGCCCGCGAGCGCGACGTGACCGGCCTGGCGGCGCTGGGCCGCAGCACCCGGCAGATCGCGGGTGAGCTGGGCATCTCGCCGTTCACGGTGGCCGACCACCTCAAGCATGTGTTCGCCAAGGTCGGGGTCCGCAGCCGCAGCGAGCTGGTGGCCGCGATCTACCACCGGCACTACGAGCCGCGGGCCGACCGGGGCGCCCACCCCGGCCCGTACGGCTGGTACCTGGACCAGAACGTCGTGGCCTAGCGGTCGCCTCCAGCAGTCGCTGTAGGCGTCGCTTTAGAAGTCGCCGCTGGAACGCAGGTCGGTGAGCCAGCGTGCGAACACCGGCAGGTCCCAGGCCGCGGCGAGGGCCGCCGCCGCGTCGGCATGCCGGGTCGCCAGGTCGCGTTCGCCGGTCGCCGCAGCGGCCAGGGCCAGGTACGCGTCGACCGGCCCGATCGCGCCGCCGGAGCCCGCCGCGGCGACGCGGCCGGCGAGCGGGGCCAGCTCGCGGTAGACGGCGGCGGCGAGGGCGGGCCGGCGGGCGACGTACGCGGCGTGGGCGGCGACCGACAGGTCGAAGGAGCCCGACCAGGTGCCGCCGTCGGGCACCCACCCGGTGGTGTCGAGCACCGCGCCGGCCTCGTCGGCGTGGCCGGTGCGGGCCAGCACCAGCAGCAGCATCGCGGTGGACAGGTCCGGTACCGCGGCGAACAGGGCCCGGGCGACGGGCAGGAACTCGGCGGCGCGCCCCTGCCAGAGGCGCACGAACAGCGGCAGGAGCCCGAACGACTCCTTCGCCGGCAGCGCGGTCCGCTCGGCGAGTGCGGCGCCCTCGGCGAGCAGCGCCTCGGCCTCGGCGAACCGTCCACGCATGGCCAGCCAGGGCGTCTGCAGGCCGGTGAGGACGAACAGCGGGTAGCCGAGCCGCAGCCGCTCGGCGCCGGCCCAGGCCTCGGCGACGTCGCGCTCCATCTCGGCGATCCGCCCGGTCTCCAGCCCGGCGACGGCCCGGAACGTGCGCAGGTGGACCCAGGCCGCCTCGTCGACCACGCCGCGATCGCCGCCTCCCCTGCTTTCGTCGGCGAGCGCGGCGTCGATGAGGCGCCATCGGCGGTCGGCGTTCACCGGCTGCCAGGTCGCCACGAACGCGGTGGTCGCCGCCCACGCGAGCAGCGCGGGGTCCCCGATCCGCCGGCTCATCGCGAGCCCCTCCTCGGCGAGCGCGTCGCGTTCCCGGCGCGCCGGCGCGTAGTGCAGCTCCCCGGCGAGCGTGAGCAGCGCCCGGCACCGCAGGTCGCTGTCGTGCT
The DNA here is from genome assembly GCF_040605515.1 of Dactylosporangium sp. NPDC005572. Lineage (NCBI taxonomy): Bacteria > Bacillati > Actinomycetota > Actinomycetes > Micromonosporales > Micromonosporaceae > Dactylosporangium > Dactylosporangium sp. NPDC005572. The sequence goes on from NZ_JBEXCY010000400.1 coordinate 3,911, forward strand.
CGGGCAGCGCCCGCAGCACCCGCCGCAGCGCGTCGACCGCGGGCGGGTGCACGACGCCGCGGTCGCGGATCGTCCAGACCGATCCGTCGGCGGTACCGACGGCCGCCCGCCCCAGCAGTTCGGCGTCGCCCAGCTCGTCCGCGGCCCGGCAGGCCCGGTCGACGGCGTCGAGCTGCCCGTCGCGGTCCCCGGCGAGCCGGCAGGCCCGGGCGTGCGCCATGACGACCTGGTACCGCTGCGCCGCCCCGCACCGCGGGTCGAGCGCCTGCGCGGATCGTGCCGAGCAGAGCAGACCGGCCGCCTCCTCGTAGCCGTACAGGGCAAGCGCCCGGTCGGCCGCCGCGACGGCGGCCCGCCACCGCCCGTTCCCGCCACATCGGAAGAGCACACCTCTTAACACCAGTCACACGCTGAGATATATAGTATTACGTCATGTTCTT
>NZ_JBEXCY010000401.1:0-4270 GCF_040605515.1 Dactylosporangium sp. NPDC005572
CGACGACGTTGTAGACAGCCCAGGTCATCGCCTCGGCGGCAGTAACCGTGTCGTGGGTCCCGACGACCGAGCCGGCCAGGTGGAAGCCGATTGGATGCCAGCCCATCGCCCACCCGAGCAGCCATCCACCGGCCTGCAGGACCGCGCCGTAACCCAGAACGGCCAGGACCTCGGCACGCGCCCGCGGGGTCGAGGGCGCCCGCGCCGCGAGATCCGGTGAGGCGCGTCGCCGGGTCAGCAGCTGTACGACGGCCGCCAGGGCCAGCACCTCCGCGAGCACGACGTTGGCGGCAACGACCTGCTCGCCTCCGTTGATCGCATGATGGTCGGCCCCCCAGTGCAGAGGGGATGTAGCGGGGGCCAGGACGAGCACAGCAGCGTTGACGGCCGCCCAGGTGGCCGCCGCGATGAGCCAGAACTTCATGATGCTCCCCGAATTAGTACAGTCGTGCCACTTCGGCAAAGTAGCACGACTGTGCTAGAAAGGGCCATGCCTCGACAGGTCGACCCGGATGAGCGCCGCCAACTTCTGGCCGAAGCCGTCTGGCGGGTGATACGACGCGACGGCCTCGAACGGGCGTCGGTCCGAGAGGTGGCCCGCGAAGCTGGTCTCGCGGTGGGATCGTTACGGCACTACTTCGCCACCCAGTCCGAACTGCACCAGTTCGCGATGCGCCAGGCAGCCGAACGGGTCACCAGCCGAATCGAGGCGGTGGACCTGGACCAGGATCCGCGGCAGGTCGTCGAGCAGAAGATCGCCGAGATACTGCCGCTGGACGACGAACGGCGGACCGAGTGCGAGGTCTGGTTGGCGTTCATCGCGCGGTCCCTGGTGGACCCCGCGCTGGCCGCACTGCGCGACGAAACCTACGAGTTGCTGGGCAGGGCTTTCGGCCACATGTTGGCCCGGCTCGGGGCGACCGACCCGATCGAGGTGGAACGGATCTACGCCCTGGTCGACGGCCTTACCGTGCACGGGTTGATCCGTCCCGACCTCGCCCCGCCGGCGACCCTCCGGGCCGTGCTCCGGCAACACCTCGACGACCTCTGCCAACGCGTCCGAACAGAGGCATAGCGCGTTCGACCTCGACACGTGTCACGACGGCCGAGGTGCTAGAAAATGTGCCCTGAAGATCGCTGCAGGCGGCGTCGGTCGAGTCGTCTCGTATTCCGATGGCGGGCGGCGCCGGCGGTGCGTATCGTTGTTGTCCGCTTGACGGCCGCGGTGAGGTAGGCACCGCAGCGGACGTCCCGACGCGCCGAGCCGCAGGCTCGGATACGCGAGCGAGCAGCAGTTGAGATCCACTGAAGGAAATCACCGTGCCCGCACTCGAAATCGAGCTCGCCGCCGAGCGAGCGCACCTCGACGCGTCCCGGCAGGCGCTCAGACGCATGCGCGAACGCGCCGAGGACCTCTTCGCCGTCGGCGACAAGGTCGCCGGAGACGCCTACACCGCCGAGACGCTGGGGCGGCACATGGCCCGGCGCATCGCCGAGCTGGCCGACAACCCCGACACGCCGCTCTTCTTCGGGCGGCTCGACATCGACAACGACGAGTTTCACGTCGGCCGCCGCCACGTCACCGACGCCGCCGGGGAGCCCATGGTGCTCGACTGGCGGGCACCGCTCTCCCGCCGGTTCTACCAGGCCAGCGTCAAGGATCCGCAGGACGTCGACATGCGCCGGCGCTTCGGGTTCGTCAAGGGCGAGCTGACCAGCTTCGAGGACGAGCATCTCAAGGCCGGCGAGGAGCACGGGACCAGCCGGATCCTGCTCGAGGAGATCGAGCGGCCCCGCGTGGGCCCCATGCGCGACATCGTCGCCACCATCCAGCCGGAGCAGGACGAGCTGGTCCGGGCCGAGCTCGACGAGTCGATCTGCGTGCAGGGCGCGCCCGGCACCGGGAAGACGGCGGTCGGGCTGCACCGGGCCGCCTACCTGCTGTACCTGCACCGCGAGCGGCTCCGCCGGGCCGGCGTGCTGATCGTCGGGCCGAACACCGCCTTCCTGCACTACATCGCCAGCGTCCTGCCCACCCTCGGCGAGGTCGAGGTGCAGCAGTCGACGATCGAGGAGCTGCTCAAGACCCCGGTCAGGGCCCAGGACGCGCCGCGGGCGGCCGAGGTCAAGCAGGACCCGAGGATGGCGACGGTACTGGCGAAGCGCCTGCAGGCGAAGATCGGCAAGCCGGAGGAGCCGCTCATCGTCTCCGACGGCTCCTACCGCTGGCGGGTCTCCACCGAGGCGCTCCGCAGGATCGTCGACGACGTCCGCCGCGAGGCCCCGCCGTACGCGATCGGCCGCGACCGGGTCCGCGCCCGGATCGTCTCGCTGCTCATGCTGCAGTCCGAGGCGCGCCGCGGTGACTCGCCCGGCGAGGCCTGGCAGCGGCGGATGGGCAAGGTCGCGCCGGTCACCGAGCTGCTCGACCGGGTGTGGCCGGCGGTCACGCCGGAGCAGTTGGTGTTCGAGGTGCTGACCGACGCGACCGACGATCTTCTTTCGTCCGATGAGCAAAAAGTGATCACCTGGGCAAAGCCCCCCAAGACCGCCAAGTCGGCCCGTTGGACGGCCGCCGACGCGGTGCTCGTCGACGAGGCGGCCGGGCTGATCGACCGCGTCGCCAGCTTCGGCCACGTCGTCGTGGACGAGGCCCAGGACCTCTCCCCGATGCAGGCGCGCGTCATCGCCCGGCGCAGCGAGCACGGCTCGATCACGCTGCTCGGCGATCTCGCCCAGGGAACCGCGCCGTGGGCCACCCGCGACTGGCACGATCTGCTTGTCCATCTCGGCAAGCCAGATGCCCGAGTTGTACCGCTGACGACCGGCTTCCGGGTGCCCGCCGCGGTCGTCGCGCTCGCCAACCGACTCCTGCCAGCGCTCGGCGTCAATGTCCCCGAGGCCAGGTCACTGCGGTCCGACGGCGCGCTGCACATCGGTACAACTGCATCCATCGAGGAAGAAACAGTGAAGTCGGTGCGGGCCGCGCTCACCTTCGACGGATCGATCGGAGTCATTGCGGCCGACGCGTCGGCGGACGCGATCGCGACGGCGCTGCGCACCAACGGAATCATGATCGCCGATGCCGACTCCGACGGCCGGGTCACCGTGCTCCCGGCGGGACTCGCCAAGGGCCTCGAGTACGACCACGTGATCGTCGTCGAACCGGCCGACATCGTTGCGGCCGAGGCGCGTGGTCTCAATCGGCTGTTCGTCGTTTTGACACGAGCCGTTTCGCGCCTCGACGTCCTGCACTCACGACCGCTTCCTACACCGTTGGACGGGCTGTCGTGATCACCTGACGGGTGTCACTATCTCGAAACAGTGTGACAACCGGGAGGACGCGGAATGCGAGTAAGGGGTTACGCACCGGGTACGCCGTGCTGGGCGGAGGTGGCAAGCCCCGATCCGGTCGCGGCGCGCGCGTTCTACGGCGGGCTGTTCGGCTGGGCGTTCAACGACGACGGGCATTTCACGCTCAACGGCCGGGCCGCCGCCGGCCTGCGCCAGGGCAGCAAGCCCGCCTGGATGATCTCGATCTCGACCGACGACCCGGCCGGCACCGCCGAGGCGGTCGAGCTCGCCGGCGGCACCGTGCGGGTGCCCCCGGCGAGCGTGCGCGACCTGGGCACCGCGGGCGTCTTCACCGACGCGGGCGGTGCGCTGTTCGGCACCTGGCTGCGCAGCCGGTTCGTGGGCGCGCAGGTGTCCTTCGAGCCGGGGGCGATCTGCTGGTACGAGCTGGCGACCCACGACACGACCCGCACCGAGACCTTCTACAAGGAGGTCTTCGGCTGGCACACGCTGGAGGCCGAGAGCGCGCCGGGCGACCCGTACTTCGAGTTCCACCACAACAACGACACCGTCGGCGGCCTGGTCCCGATCGACCACCGCTTCCCGGACCGCAACCTGCCGGACCACTGGACGGCCTGCTTCATGGTCGAGGACTGCGTCACGGCCTGCGAGCGCGTGCGGGAGCTCGGCGGCCAGGTCGCCCGCTCACCTCAGCCGGTGGCGGCCGGCTGGTACGCCCGCGTGATGGACTCCACGGGCGCCTACTTCGCCGTCATCGAGCTGTCGGAGGACTACTGGGTGTAGAACCCGACCTGATTGCAGCGATCTGCCCGATTCAGGGGGACTCGTCGTCACCGTTCAGCGCGGCCCGCAGCCGGTCGCGCTTCTCGGTGCGGCGTTGGGCCGCGCCGACCACCTGGACGGACGCCTCCTCACGCAGGCCCCTCAGCAGGAAGAAGGCCAGCACCGCGGAGAC
>NZ_JBEXCY010000402.1:0-4244 GCF_040605515.1 Dactylosporangium sp. NPDC005572
GGCGGGGGCCGCGGACGGGCGGGCCGGCGGGGTGGGTGGCGCCGGGGTGGCGTCGCCGCACGCCTGGACCGAGCCGACCGTCGTCGCCGTCACGCCGCTGCTGCGGGAGCTGGCCGGGCACCTCGCGAGCCGGGACCTGCCCGCGGACGCCCGCCGCCGGGCCGAGGCCGTGCTCCTCGACCTGCTCCGGCCCGTGCACGCCACCGCCCTGCCCGTGCCGCTGCCGGCCGACGACCGGGCGCTGCGGGTCGCCCAGGGCATCGTCGCCGAGCCCGCCGACGGGCGCTCCCTCGACGCGTGGGGCCGCGAGGTCGGCGCGAGCGGCCGCACCCTCGCCCGCGCGTTCGCGGCCGAGACCGGGCTGAGCTTCGGCCGGTGGCGCACCAACGCCCGGCTGCGGGCGGCGCTGCAGCTGCTCGCCGCCGGCACGCCGGTGGCGGTGGTGGCCCGCCGGGTCGGGTACAGCACACCCAGCGCCTTCATCGCCGCGTTCCGCCAGGCGCTCGGCGCCCCACCCGGCGCGTACTTCGACCAGCGACCCCCGGCGCTCCGCCCGGCCGCCGCGGGGACCGGCTCCCCGCATGCGCGCGTCGCCGGCCGCACTCGACCGGAGCGTCGGCCGCCCTGACCCGTCGGCGGCTCGGCCGTGGTTGTCGGCGGGGTGCGGAATAACCGTTTGCGCGTGATCGTTACCGTGGACGTAGTCAACTCGTCGAGTGGAGGGAGCCGGCCGTGCGCTACCGCACCGCTGTCGTGGTTCCCCGCTCGCAGCACGAGGTGATCCTCGTGTCTTCGTCGCTCCCGGTGCCCGCACGCGCGGCGGCACTGGGTCGTCCGTGACCCGGAGCTAGCTCCGGCACGGGCGGAATCGCGCTGTCCTGCCCAGATCCTTCTCGAAGGGTTCATCGGACCGTGCGTACCGACCTGAAGACCAACCTGCAGACAACCAGAAACCTCGGCATCCTCGCCCACGTCGACGCGGGCAAGACCACGACCACCGAACGCATCCTGTTCGCCACCGGCGCCACCTACAAGCAGGGCGAGGTCCACGACGGCACCACCGTCACCGACTTCGACGCCCAGGAGCGCGACCGCGGCATCACCATCTTCGCCGCGGCCGTCAGCGTCACCTGGGCCGGCCACCGCCTCAACATCGTCGACACGCCCGGCCACGTCGACTTCGCCGACGAGGTCGAGCGGTCCCTGCGCGTCCTCGACGGCGCGATCGCCGTGTTCGACGGCGTCGCCGGCGTCGAGCCGCAGAGCGAGTCGGTGTGGCGGCAGGCCGACCGCTACGGCGTACCGCGGATCGCGTTCGTCAACAAGCTCGACCGCACCGGCGCCGACCTCGACGCGGCCGTCGCGTCGATCCGGGACCGGCTGCACGTCACGCCGCTCGTCGTCCAGCGCCCGATCGGGCACGAGGACGGCTTCGCGGGCGTCGTCGACCTGGTCGGGATGCGCCGGCTCACCTGGGATCCCGCCCTGCGCGAGTCCCCGGTGACCGACGCCGACCGGGAAGCCCGGCGCGAGCTCGAGGAGCGCGTCGCCGAGCTGCACACCGGCGCGCTCGAGGAGTTCGTCGGCACCGGCCGGCTGACCGACGCGACGCTGCGCGCGGCGCTGCGCGAGCTCACGCTCGCCGGCGCGGCCGTGGTCGTGCTGTGCGGCTCGGCGTACCGCGACAAGGGCATCGAGCCGCTGCTCGACGCCGTCGTCGCGTACCTGCCGTCGCCGCTGGACGTCGCCAGGGTCGACCCGGACGCGCCGTTCGCGGCGCTGGTGTTCAAGGTGCACGCGGCCGCGACCGGGCGCCTGACGTACCTGCGCGTCTACTCCGGCACCATCGGGAAGGGGGCATCCGTGCTCGACGCCGGCACCCGGCGCACCGAGCGGGTCGGGCGCATCCTGCACGTCCAGGCCGACCGGCACACCGAGGTCGACCGGGCGTCGGCCGGCGACATCGTCGCCGTCGTCGGGATCAAGCACGCCCGCGTCGGCGCGACGCTGTGCGCCCCCGACGCCCCCGTACTGCTGGAGCCGCCCACGACCGCGACGCCCGTCGTGTCCGTGGCGGTCGAGGCGCGGGTGCGCGCCGACACCGACCGCCTCGCCATAGCCCTCGCGCGGCTGGTCGACGAGGACCCGTCGCTCGCCGTGCGCAGCGACCCCGAGACCGGCCAGACCGTGCTGTCCGGCCTCGGCGAGCTGCACCTGGAGGTCGCGGTGGAGAAGATCCGCCAGACCGCCGGGCTGTCGGTGAACGTCGGCCGGCCGCAGGTGGCGTACCGCGAGACCGTCGTGCGCGGCGTGACCGGCCTGCTGTACCGGCACGTCAAGCAGGACGGCGGGGCCGGGCAGTACGCCCACGTCCACATCGACGTCGAGCCGTCGGAGGAGGAGTTCGCGTTCGAGTCCACTGTGGTCGGTGGCCGGGTCCCGAAGGAGTACGTGCGCGCGGTCGAGGCCGGCCTGCGCGACGCGCTCGCCCAGGGCCCGCTCGGCGGCCACCCGGTCACCGGCGTCAAGGTGACGCTCACCGACGGGGCCACGCACTCGAAGGACTCGTCGGAGCTGGCGTTCCGCACCGCCGGCCGGATGGCCCTGCAGCAGGCGCTCCGGCAGGCCGACATGGCCCTGCTGGAGCCGGTCGTGGAGGCCACCGTCACGGTGCCCGACGACGTCGTCGGCGGCGTGCTCGGCGACCTCGCGGCCCGGCGCGGCCGGGTCACCGCGTCCACCGCCCGCGGCGGCACGGTGGTCCTGACGGCGACGGTGCCGCTCGCCGAGCTGTTCGGCTACGCGACTCGGCTGCGCAGCCGGACGCAGGGCCGGGGCACGTTCACCACCCGCCCGGCCGGGTACGCGCCCGCACCGGCGAGCGTGCCGGCCTGACGTACGGAGGAACACCCGGGGTGCGCCGGAAACGCACCCCGGGTGTTTCGTGCGCGACAGCGTCGGGTACGCGGCACCGTTTAGACTGTCCGTTTCGGGGAGGACACATGCGGGTCGCGGTGCTGGACGTCGGATCGAACTCGGCGCATCTCCAGGTGGTCGACGACTCGCTCGACCCGGTCTTCCGGCTCAAGGCCCCGACGCTGCTCGCCGAGTCCGTCACCCCGGACGGGGCGCTCACACCCGACGCCGTCGAGCGGCTCGTCGCCGCGGTGGCCCGCACCGTCGCCGCGTCCCGGGAGCAGGCGGTCGCCGACCTGATCCCGCTCGCCACGGCCACCATCCGCGACGCGACGAACAACGCCGAGATCCGCCGCCGGGTGCGCGACGCCTGCGGGGTCGAGCTGCGGTCGCTGAGCGGCGAGGACGAGGCGCGCGTGACGTTCCTGGCGGTCCGGCGGTACCTCGGGCCGGCCGCGGGCCGGCTGCTGCTGCTCGACATCGGCGGCATGTCGATGGAGATCGCGGCCGGCGCCGGTGACCGGCCGGACGTGGCCGTGTCGCTGCCGCTCGGCGCCGGCCGGCTCACCCGCCAGTTCCTGCCGCATCACCCGGCCACCCGCGACGCCGTCGACGCGGTCCGGCAGCGGGTCCGCGACGCGCTGCGTGACGTGCCCCGCGTCGCCGGCCCCGACCTGGTGGTCGGCACCTCGAAGACGTTCAAGCAGCTGGCCCGGGTGGCCGGCGACGGGCGCCGGCTGACCCGCCGCAAGCTGCGCGCCTGGGTGCCGCGGCTGGCGAGCATGACCCCGAAGGAGCGCGCCGAGCTGCCCGGCGTCGCGGCGAGCCGGGCCCGGCAGCTGCTGGCCGGGGCGGTGATCGCGGAGGCGGCGATGGACGTGCTCGGTGTCGCCGCGCTGAAGGTGTGCCCGTGGGCGCTGCGCGAAGGGCTGCTGCTGCACCGCCTCACTGAGCTGTCCGCGCCCCGTCAACTGTCGCGATAGGACGGTGCGTGGCCAGCCTGGACGCGCCGAACGCGATCGCCGCCAGGCAGGCCACGAACACGGCGAGGTCGGTGCCCGAGTGCGGGATGTCCTCGTGCAGCAGTACCGCGCCGAGCAGCACCGCCGTGCACGGGTTGGCGACGAGGTCGGCCGGGTAGCTGGAGCCGAGCGCGTCGACCTGGAACGCCGACTGCAGCAGGAACAGCCCGGCCGCCGCGACCGGGGCCAGCAGCAGCGCGGCGACGACCGCGCCCGGGTCGGTGAACGCGTCCGGGCCGAGCGTCTGCCAGCGCCGGCGAACAGGTTCACCTGCTCCTGGGTCACCACCTGGGCCGCGCTGGCGCC
>NZ_JBEXCY010000403.1:0-4199 GCF_040605515.1 Dactylosporangium sp. NPDC005572
CGGCCACGGCATCGACCTCTACCTACCACCCTGAAGTCAACAAACTACCGCTAGGACGGCGGTGCTAAGGCGGTCGGCCAGTTCGCGCGGTGAGGCCGTCGTTGGGGTTGAACCACATGCTCACTGAGTTGTACATGCCGGGGATCGCGTGGGTCACCAGGATGTCCGGCTCGGTGAAGACCCCGGCGTCGGCTCCTTCACGGATGACGGCAGTGAACAGTCCCTCGTATTCGGCCCGGAGCTGGTTCAGGGCCTTGGCGCGTTCGCCGCTCAGCGCGTGCATCTCCCGCAGGACCACGGTGACCTCAGCCTGCCGGGTGGTGATGACGTCGAGATGCTCCCGGGCGAGCTCACGGAACGTCCCCACCGGGTGTCGGCGCACGGCCGGTGTTTCCTGGAACCTGGGCTTCGGGGCAGTCCCATCAATGTGTGCCATGCCATACAAGGCCCGTCGTCGCCCGTTGCCCATGGCGTTCAGGTATCGGAATCGGGTTGGATGACAGCCATGCCCGCCTTACGTTCGGGTCATGTCGCAACGACACGACCCGTCGTGGCGGGTGCTTTCCAGCCACGAGTCATCGGACCGGATCTACTGCGTCGACTTCTTCACCAGGCCCGACGGCACCTACGGGTTCGAAGAATTCCGCCGCGACCCCGAAGACATGGGTGGCTGGACTCCGGTGACCTACTACGCGGCCCTGTCCTACCCCAGCCTGGCCGAGGCGATATCCGCCGCCGCGGCGGATATCACCTGGTATCGTCCCACACCGCTGGTCAGTGGTCCCTAGTTCTGGACCGTCGGTGGCAACGAGCTCATCTCGGACGACCGTGATGCGACAGCGGCGTCGACGCCGACGGGAGCACCTTGGGCCTCATCGGCGGCCTGACCCGCCATTCGTCGAGCCGGACGGCCGCGATCCCGACAGATGGCACAGCGACGAAACCGGCCGGACAACCCTAGGCCTTCTATCGCACTGGATCTGACGACGCGCGACGGCTGGCCGACCGGCGAGATTCTCGCCGAACAGTGCGGCCTCGGGCGGGACGGCCATCGTGGCGGCAATGCTCCAGGATCGCGGATCGTGTGCGATCAGCTCGCGGTAGGTGGGCGGGTGGTGGCGTTGCGGGTGCGTACCAGTTTCTGGCCGATGGTCGCGGCGGGACGCAGCAGCATCGCCACCGAGTCCTTCGCCATCACGGTCGCACCGTCGACGTCGGTGTGCTGGCGGGCGAGGCTGATGGCGATGGTCAACTTCCAGGAGTGAAGGATCCAGACCAGGGTGCCCGGGAACTCGGGGTCGGCGCAGGCCAGATACCGCGTCAGCTCTTCGGTCGCCTCGTTCTCAATGGACTGCAGGGTGTCGGTGGTGTAACGGCTGCTTGACGTCAGCGTGCGGATCATCAGGCGGGTCATGCCGAGGTTGGCGGCGAAGGCCTGGGCCGAGGAGGCGAGGAAGGCGGTTGCGAGCCCCTCCAGCGAGCGCTCGGCGACCGGCCCGGTAGTCTGCCGCACCACCTCCGAGTGCCAGCGCTTGAGCGCGGCCGCGAGCAGTTGCTCCTTCGTCGTGAAGTAGCGGTAGATGGTCTTGAGTGCGACACCGGAGCGGGCGCAGACGTCACTCATCTGTACATCCGGCTCACCGGTTTCGCTCACGGCGGCGATCACCGCGTCGAGCACGGCGTCAGCCCGCCGGCTGGCCGAGGCGGGGATCTTGTCGGTCGCCACGCCTATATGGTAGGAGTAGAATCCCATTCTACCTGTTCAACCTAGCCACTCCGTCCCGAGGAGTCGCGATGTCCGACGAGTACGACTACATCATCGTGGGGTCCGGAGCCGCCGGCTCCACCCTCGCATTCCGGCTGGCGCAGTCTGGGCGCAACTCGGTGCTGGTGCTGGAAGCGGGACCTGCCAACGGCAACCCGATGCGCCGCATTCCGAAGGGGTTCTTCTTCACGCTCAACGGCGACCGGTACACCTACCACTACGTGACCCAGCCGATATCAGGCACCGCGACCACTGAGGTGTGGACCCGCGGCAAGGTCACCGGCGGATCGACCACCGTCAACGGCATGATGTACAGTCGAGGCCGCCGGGCGGATTTTGAGGCCCTACGCAAATACACCAAGGCCGACCACTGGGGCTGGGACAGTGTCCTCGCTACCTACCGTGCTATGGAGAACCACAGTCTGGGCGCCTCGCCGACCCGTGGTGTCGGTGGGAGGCTGGCCATATCGGCGGACGGGCCACACGACGAACTCGCTGACCGCATCTTCGCCGCCGCCTCCGAGATGGGCTGGCGGCGTGTCGATGATCTCAACGATGGTGACTTCGAGCGGATAGGCTACACCGCCTCGACTGTCTACAAGGGACGGCGCACCAGCGCCGCGACGGCGTTCCTTGCTCCCGCATTGCGCGGGGGCAAGGTACACCTGGCCGTCCGCACTCGCGTTGCCCGCATCATCGTCGCGAACGGCCGGGCCGTAGGGGTCGAGGCCAGCCACCGCGGCTCGCCCAAGCAGTACCGGGCACGCAAGGAGGTCATCCTCGCGGCCGGCACGATCGAGTCGCCGGCGCTTCTGGAGCGCTCTGGCATCGGCCGCGGCGAGGTGTTGCGTGGCCTCGGCGTCGACGTGATCATCGAGTCGCCCAACGTCGGCGAGCGGGTGATCGAGCAGCACGGCGCAGCGACCGTCCAAGCTCGGCTGACCCAGGGGCTCGGCGCGACCGAGAAGCTCAACAGCTGGTTCAAGCAGGGCCTGGGCGGCGCGCTGTACCTGCTCACGCGACGCGGCCCGATCGCCACTGCCGGCTATGACTTCACCTTCCAGTGCAAGTCGGAGCCCTCCGTCGCGCGGCCCGACCTGGTCGGCTCGGTCACGCCGTTCGCGATCGACCCGACCGCCACGACGGTGAAGCTCGCCGACCACGCCGGCATGCTCGTCGGCATGTACCAGATCCGGCCCGAGACGCGCAGCACCATCCACGCGAGCAGCATCGACCCCGACGCCCCGCCGGTGATCTCGCCACACTACTTCGAGACCGAGACCGACATCCGGGCCTCCGGACACATCCTCGGACGCTCCAGGGAGCTGCTCGCCAAAGGCCCGCTGGCCGAGGTCATCTCAGGCGAGGACTTCCCCACCGAGGCCGTCCCCTCCGACCCGGAAGCGGCGCTGGAGTACGGCCGTCAGTTCGGCGCAACAATCTACCACGCCGTCGGCTCGTGCGCTATGGGCCAGGCCAATGACGACGTGGTCGATGCACAGCTGCGGGTGCGCGGTGTCGAGGGCCTGCGGGTCGTGGACGCCTCGGTGCTTCCGTTCCAGGTCTCCGGTAACACGGCCGCGCCCACGATGGCGATCGGCTGGATCGCTGGCGGCCTGATCGCGAGCGGGTGACGTATTGCAACTCCCGACTCGTCGACCGTGATGGAATCGGCAAATGGCGATGTCATGAGGCGTCTACACAGACGATGAACGTGTCGGCTCGGGCAGTGAGCGGGCACTGGCTCAGAAGAGAGCCGTACGAGCGGTTGCGGCGGTGGACTGCCCTGGCAGCGGATCCTGGGCGCGGCCCAAGCCATGACAACGGTCAGCCGGTGGAATGGACGGTGAGCGCCGACTCCTCGATTTTGCAGCCCATCAGCATTCGGCTGGGCCCCCGGAAGGGGGAGATAGCCGCTGGCGTCGGCCGCGTCGGCGGTGGGTGCGCAGGACGGTGAAGCGATCAGCCGGTCCCGTGGCGGTCTGAGCACGAAGATCCCTCTCGTGGTCGACGGGCGGGGCCGGCCGCTGTCGATCCTGCTCACCCCGGGCTAGGCTGGCTACAACCCGCAACCGCTGACATTGCTGGACCACACCAGCATCAACCGGCCAGGCTACGGCGCGGCACGCAGGCGCCCGGACATGCCCATGGCGGACAAGGGCTACACCCACGTCTCCACCCGGCGGGCACTACCTCGACGCGGGATCCGGCACACCATCCCTGAACGATCCGACCAGATCTCCCGCCACGCCGCCAAGGACAGCAACGGTGGGCGATCACCAGCGTTCGGCACGGCCCTCTACGACACCCCTGACAGGTCAGCTCGACCTCGAGCTCCAAGCGGGTCGCACATCGAAGGCGTTGCGTAGCCGAACGCCTCTTAGTACTGCAACGACAGGTTGTGATATAGAGCGGCGTTGTGATATTTGATCGT
>NZ_JBEXCY010000404.1:0-4151 GCF_040605515.1 Dactylosporangium sp. NPDC005572
GGCCCGCGGGCGGGCCCTGGCCGACCTGCTGCAGCAGCGGCGGCTCGACCTGCGCCCGCGCGACCGCGCGCAGCGCGAACTGCTGGACGAGGAGCGGCGGATCGAGGCGCGGCTGCACCGCGCACGGCAGGACGACCATGCAACAGCCGAGCACGAGGAGCAGCTCGAACGGGTGCGGCTGCGGATCCGCCGGGAGTTCCCGGCCTACGCCCGGCTGCGCGACCCCGCCCCGGTGGACCTGGCCGGCGCCCAGGCCCTGCTCGACGACGCGACACTGCTGCTGGCGTACCACGTCGACGGCGACTCCTGCGTCGCGTGGGCCGTGCGCCGCACCGGCTGCGGTACGACGCCGGTCCGGGCGACCGAGGAGCAGCTCCGCAAGCTGGTCGACGACGTCCTGCGGGCATGCACCGCGGATGGGGACGAGCTGCCGGGCGCCGCCGAGCTGGCGGACCTGCTCGTCGCCCCGATCCCCGCGGACGTGCGGCGGCTCGTCGTGGTACCGGCCGGGCCGCTGGCCTACCTGCCGTTCGAGCTGCTGCCGTACGGGGAAGGCTGCCTCGGCGACCGGATCGCCGTGTCCTACCTGCCGTCGGTGACCGCCGGTGCCGACCTGCGCGAACGCGGTGCCGACCGGCCGGCGAGCTGGTCGCGGCGGCCGTTCGCCGGGTTCGGGCTGGCCGAGCACCTGCCCGGCACCCGGGAGGTCGTCGAGATCGCCGCCGACTACGGTCCCGGCGCCCGGGCCTGGACCGGCCAGGACCTCACCCGGGACCTGGTACGGCGGGAGAGCGCGGGCCACCGCGTGGTCCACTTCGCCACGCACGGCGTCGTCGACGACCGGGACCCGCTCGACTCGGGCCTGACCCTGGCCGGCGGTGCGGTACTGCGGGCGGCCGAGATGTTCGACCTGCACCTCGACGCGCAGGTCGTGGTGTGCTCGGCCTGCGAGACGGCCACGGGCCGCATCCGCGCCGGCGAGGGCCTGGTCGGGATGAGCCGGGCCCTGTTCTACGCCGGGGCCCGCAGCCTGGTCGTGAGCCTGTGGCCGGTCGCCGACCGCCCGACCCGCCGGCTGATGCGCCGCCTGCACGACCAGCTGCGCGCCGGCCACCCGCCCGCGGAAGCGCTCTGGCGGGCCAAGCGGCACGTGCGGCAGAGCCATCCCCAGGTGTACCGCCACCCGCGCGAATGGGCCGCCTTCATCCTCGTCGGCGACGGGGAGGCCGGATGAGCGAGACCGCCCGCCGCGCGGCGGAGCTGCTGGTCCGCGCCCGCACCGAACCGGACGCCGACGACGCGCTGCTGCGCCGGAGCATCGCCCTGTTCCGGGCGGCCGGCACGGACCCGGCGAACCTCGGCGTCGCGCTGCGCATGCTGGCCGAGCGCACCGGCGACCCGGACGTGGCGGCGGACGCGGTCGCCGAGCTCCGCGCCGCGCTCGACGCGCGGGCGACCCCGGGCCGGTACCTGAACCTGGCCAGCGCCCTGCACGTCCGGTTCCTCCTCACCGGCGACGACGCCCACCTGGGCGCGGCCGTCGACGCGGCCCGCGCCGCGGTCGACAGCAGCGACGGCGACGACCTGGCCCGGCCGGTGCGGATGGCCAGCCTGGCCGGGCTGCTGCTCGACCGGGCCGGGCGCACCGGCGACGGCGCCGACGTGGCCGAGGCCGTGGCGCTCACCGGGCGCGCGTTCGAGCTGCCGGCCCCCGAGGACGACTTCTGGTCGGTCATCGCCCACAACCGCGTGCTGGCGCTGCGGATGGCGTACGAGCGCGGCGCCGGCCCCGAGGCCGCCGAGGAGGCGATCGACATCGGCCGCGAGACGCTCCGGCACCTCGAGGCCGGGGCGGGCACCGCCGGCAACCTCGGCCTGGTCCTCCTGTCGCGGTACCGGTCGGGCCGCGACCCGGGGGACCTGGACGCGGCCGTCGAGGCGCTGACCGTCGCCGCGGACCGCCCCGGGCCGCTGCGGCCGGTGTGGCTGGGCAACCTCGTGAGCGCCCTGACCGAGCGGTACCGCGACGCCCCGGACGAGGCGACGTTCACGCTGCTCACGGCGGCCGGGCAGGCGGCGCTCGACGCGCTGGCCGGCGACGACCCGCGGCGCGGGCCGATCCTGGTCAACCTCGGCGGCGCCCACCTCGAACGGTACGAGCGCACCGGCGACCCGGGCGCGCTCGACGCGGCCCAAAGCTTGCACGAGGCGGCGGTCGACGCCACCGCGGACGCGCCGGCCCACCAGACCCTCGCGCGCGGCGGGCTCGCGGTGGTGTGGCAGCGCCGCGCCGCCGTCACCGGCGACACCGGGCTGCTCGACCGGGCCATCCAGCTGGGCCGCGAGCTGGCCGACCGCCCCTACGCCGACGCCGCCGACCGGGCCAACGCCCTGTCCACGCTCGGGCTGGCCCTCGCCGACCGGTTCATCGCCACGGGCGCCATCGACGCCGTCGCCGAGGCCGCCGCGCGGCTGCGCGACGCGGTCGAGGCGCTGCCACAGGGCCACGCCGAACGGCTCCAGCACCTGTCGAACCTGACCGTGCTGCTGCAGTCGTGGGCCGAGGCCACCGGCGAGCAGCGGGTGACCGACGAGGCGATCGCCGCCGCCCGCGAGGCCGTCGCCGCGAGCGGTGACCTGCCGGTCCGGGTCGGCTACCTGGCCAACCTCGGCGGCGCGCTGTGGCGCCGCTACGTGCGCGACGGCGACCCCGCCGCGCTCGACGAGGCGGTGCGGGCGGCCCGGGCCGCGGTCGAGGCGACGCCGGCGGACCACCCCGACCGGCCCATGTACCTGTCGAACCTGTCCGGCATGCTGGCCCGCCAGGACGACAGCGCCCGCGACCCGGCGGCCATGCGCGAGGCCGTCGACTGCGCGCGGGAGGCGGTCGAGCGCACCGCCCCTGGCCACCCGGACCGGCCGATGCGCCTGTCCAATCTCGGGCTCGTCCTCCGGTACCACTGGGAACACCACGGCGAACCGGGAGCGCTCGACGCGGCGGTCCAGGCCGCCCGGGAGGCCGTGGCCACCACGCCGGACGGCCACCACGCGCGGCCCGGCCGGATGAGCAACCTCGCGGCCACCCTGCTGGTGCGCGACGGTGACCCGGACCGGCGCGAGGCCGCGCGGCTGTTCCACGACGTGGCCCGCAGCGAGGTCGCCCCGGTGCCGCTGCGCGTGCAGACGGCCGCGAAGGCCGGCGAGCTGGCGGCCGGCGCGGGCGCCTGGACCCTCGCGGCCGAGGAGTTCGGGCTGGCGGTGCGGCTCATGCCGCGGCTGGCCACCCACTACACCGACCGGGCCGACGAGGAGCACGACCTGGCCCGCTTCGCCCAGGTCCCGGGCGACGCGGCGGCCTGCGCGCTGCACGCCGGGGACGCCCGGCTCGCCCTGGAGCTGCTGGAGGTCGGTACCGGCGTCATGCTCGCCCGCACGCTGGAGCTGCGCACCGACCTGACCGAGCTGCGCGAGCGCTTCCCGGACGTGGCCGCGCGGCTGGAGCAGGCGGCGGGCGCGATCGGCGACGGCGGGCCGGCAGCGTCCGGAACCGCGGCCGGGGTCGCCGCCGGCACCCTCGACGGCATCCGGCGGCGCGGGGTCGACCGGGCCTGGCGTGACCTCGTCGCCGAGATCCGCCGGCTGCCCGGCCTCGACCGCTTCCAGCTGCCGCCGTCCGAGGCCGACCTGCGGGCGCTCGCCGCGCCGGGCCCGATCGCGGTCGTGACCACCAGCCGGTACCGCTGCGACGCGCTCCTGGTCACCACCGACGGGCAGGTCCGCGCCGTCCCGCTGCCCGGCCTCGCCCACGACGACGTGGCCGCCGCCGTCCGCACCGTGCTCGACGCCGACCCCGACGCCGACCCGGTGCCGCTGCGCGACCTGCTCGCCTGGCTCTGGGACACCACCGCTGCCCCGGTCCTGGCCGCCCTGCCGCCGGCGGCCGGCCCGCCGCAGCGGCTGTGGTGGATGCCGGTCGGCGCCCTGGCGCTGCTGCCGTTGCACGCCGCCGGGCACCCGGGCGGCCCGTACGTCGACGACCACGTGATCGCCGGCTACACCCCGACGCTCGGCGCGCTGCGCTACCACCGCAACCGGCCCGCCCCGGTGAGCAGCGCCTCCGGGCCGCCGTACAGCTGCGCCGCGAGCAGCCG
>NZ_JBEXCY010000405.1:0-4095 GCF_040605515.1 Dactylosporangium sp. NPDC005572
GCAGCTCGACCGAACCGTCATCATCAAGACCATCAACCCCAGCCGGCTCACCGTGCGCCGCCCTGGCCCTGCTCGCGGCCGGCACGGCGACGGGCGCCTGGGCCCTGAACGACCGCCCGGCCGAGGTCGCCGCCTGCGCCCCGGCCGACGCCGCCGCGTTCCTGCCGATCGACGACGAGGGCGAGGTGAGCGAGGGGGTCCGCGCGGTGCTGGACACCGCCCCGGAGGTGACGTCGATGGCCTTCGAGACCCGCGCGGAAGCGTACGAACGGTTCAAGGTCGCGTTCCGGGACGACCCGGACCTCGTGAACGCGACGACGGCGGACAACATCCCCGCCGCCTGGCGCTTCAGCATCCGCTGCACCACGGACTTCCCACCGCTGCAGTCCCGCCTGCTGCAGGTCCCGCGGGTCATCGACGTGATCTGCATGAACTGCGAGCCGCGGAAAACCCCGACCCGCTAGCCGACGCGCCCGGTCAGCCGAGGCCGGACAGGTCGCGGTACGCCGAGATGATCCAGCGCACCCGCTCGGCGAACTCCTGCTCGGTCGCCCGGTCGGGGGACTGCGCCGGCAGCAGGCCCAGCGAGCGGTCGGCGCGGCGCAGCGCCTCCCGGGCCACCGCCGCGGCCTGCTCGTCGCGGGCCAGGTCGGCGCATTGGCGGGCCAGGCGCTCCAGGGACGCCACCCGGCGCTGGGTGTGCGTCCGCAGCGGCTCCAGGGCGGCCTCGACGCGGTCGATGCGGTCGGTCAGGTCCGCCCGCATCGCCGCGGCCGGGCGCAGGTCGGCGCGGGCCCGGTGCAGGCTCGAGAGCTCCTCGCGCAGCCGCGCGTGCATGTGCAGGCGGTCGGCGACCTCCCACAGGGCCGCCGACAGCTCGCGGCGCGGGGTCTCGGCCTGCACCAGCGGGCCGATCCGGGGCCAGGCCGCGCTGATCGTCCGGGTCGCGGCCAGGGCCCGGGAGAACTGGGTGGCCTCGGTACCGCTCGGCAGCGTGCGCTGCCGCCCCGCCCACCGGCGGCGCGACCGCGTCGCGTGGCGGTCGTACGCCACGGCCAGCCCGACCAGGGCGGCGACCGCGACGGGCGCACCGACCCAGCCGCTCACCGCGAAGCTCAGCACGAGGCTCGCGACCACGGCGAGCACCCCGGCCGCGGCCATCAGCGCCCGGTCGCGGCCCAGCTCGGCCGGCTCGTGGCGGTGGGCGGCGGCGACCGGCGACGGGTCGAACAGGGTCAGGTGGATCGCGCCCTCGTGCGCGGTGCGCAGCGCCGGGCCGAGCATCGCCGGCTCGTCGAGGCTGACCAGGTGGGCGCCCGCGAGGTCGGTGACGACATAGACCACGCCGTCGGGTTGGTCGGCGGCCACCGATTCACTGTATCGACGGGCGCAACACGGCAACGGGGATGGCATGATGACCGCGTGACGCAGTTCGAGGCGCGGACGGCCGCGGGCACCGGCCGGGCCGTCGTGTCGCTGGCGGGCGAGTGCGACCTCGCCGTGCGCGACCAGTTCGAGGCGGCCCTGACCGCGGCCGTCGAGGCCGCGCCGGTGGTGCTCGTCGACGCCACCGAGCTGCGCTTCCTCGACTCCAGCGGGGTCCACACGCTGGTCATGGCGCACCGCGCGGCGCAGGCCCGGGGGCGGCGGCTGCACCTGGTCAACGCGACCGGGGTGGTGGCGCACGTCCTGGCGGTCACCGGCGTCGCCGACCTGCTGCGCCCGCCCGGGGAGCCGGGCCGTGCCTGACGTCGCGGACTACTCGGCGATCAGCGACCTGCGGCGGCTGCGCGCGTTCGTCGCCGCCCGGGCCGTGGCGCTGGGCCTGGCGGCGCGGCGGGCCGAGTTGCTCACGCTCGCCGTCAACGAGCTGGCCACGAACACGCTGCAGCACACGACCGGCGGCGGCACCGTGCGGGTGTGGGCGGACGCGTCCGGCCTGTGGTGCGACGTCGTCGACCAGGGCCCGCCGCGGACGTTCGGCCGCCCCATGCCGCCGGCCGACGCGACCGGCGGCCGCGGCCTGGCGATCGTGGAGCGCATCTGCGACGAGGTCAGCGTCTTCGCCGGCACCGACGGCACCGTCGTCCGGATGCGACTCGACCTCTAGCCGTGGCGGCCGTGCCGGCAGCCTGACGCGGGACCCCGTCGGCTACGCTCGCCGCCGTGTCGATCACCGTCGCTGCCCGCGTACCGCTGGCCGGACTGTTCGTGCTGGCGGCGCTCGCCGGGTGCGGCAGCGGGCCGCCCGGGCCGCCGCCGGTGTCGTCGCCGACCCGGTTCGACGCCGGGCCGCGGCAGCAGCCCCCGTCGCCGACCCCACAGCCGATCGTGAGCACGTCGGGGCCGGCCGTGCGGCGGCCGCCCACGGTCCGGTCGATCCGCAGCGTGCCCGAGACCGTCGACATCGGATGCCCGCCGCGGGTGGCGCCGGAGGGGCCGGAGGTGCTCGCCGAGGTCGATCCCGGCGACTACCGGCTCGACGAGATCCAGGTGCTCGTC
Organism: Dactylosporangium sp. NPDC005572; assembly: GCF_040605515.1. Classification (NCBI taxonomy): domain Bacteria; kingdom Bacillati; phylum Actinomycetota; class Actinomycetes; order Micromonosporales; family Micromonosporaceae; genus Dactylosporangium; species Dactylosporangium sp. NPDC005572. The sequence goes on from NZ_JBEXCY010000405.1 coordinate 2,503, forward strand.
CAGTACTCCGGCGGCGACGAGCGCTACCAGGGGAAGGTGGCGATGCGATACGACGGCGGGCGGAAGGCGTACGTGCGCCGGCTCCCGCCGGTCAGCACCGACAACATCCCGCCCACCTCCAACGGCATCGCCGTCACCGTGAACGCGGTGCCGGACAACCAGCAGCGGCCGCCGTGGATCGTCATCCCGGGCAGCATGTGCCTGGGCGCGGTCGGGAACTGAGCGTCAGCCGCCGGGCGGTGGGGGCCAGGCCAGGGCGCGCAGGCCTGCCTCGCCGCCCTGGGCCACGTCGCGGTCGTGGCTGTGGCGGCGGCCGGGGTCGCCCGGCTGGTACTGCCAGATCGCGAACGTGGTCCAGCCGGCCGGGAGCTTCGGCGGCTGCTTCGTGTAGCCGGCGATGTTCAGCGGGTACGTCGCGTAGGACACGTCGTTGCCCGTGCACGGGTTCCACCAGTTCGTGTTCGTGTAGATCATCGGCTTGCGGCCCACGCCGGCCTCGATGCGGCCGATGAACGCGGCGATCCACGCCCGCAGCTGCGCCGGCGTGAGGTTGTAGCAGTCGTCCGTTTTCACGCCCGCGTACGGCCACTCCAGGTCCACGAACGGGACCAGGGTGCGCTGGTCGCGGGTGAACTTCGCGTGGCGCAGGAAGTGCTCGGCCTGGCCGGCCGGGTCGCCGAGGTCGGGGCGGGCGTAGACGTAGGCGCCGACGTACCGGCCGGTGGCGCGGGCGGCGGCGTAGTCGGTCGCGAAGTGCGGGTTGACGTATGTGCGGCCCTCGGTCGCCTTGATGTACACGAACCGGCTGCCGGCGGCCACCTCGGTCGGCCAGTGCACGCCGAACGTGCGGTGGTCGTGGCTGGACAGGTCGATGCCGCCGACCGGGAACCCGGCCGGGCGGGCCGCCTCGATCGCCGCGACCGCCTCCAGCGCCGGCGGCCCGAGCCGCAGCAGCGGCGCCCGGGTCTGCGGCGCGACGGCGGCCACCGCCCAGGCCGGGCTGGTCACGACGATCGTCGCGATCACGGCGGCCTTGCGCTGCCGCGGGGTGAGGTCGGCGAGCCACTGCCGGGTCCGTCGCCAGGCCGCCGTCAACGAGCGCATCAACCCAGTGTGCCCGGCCGCCGCGAACCGCAACCGGAGCGCAGGTCAGGTCACCTCCAGCACGTCGGCCGTCGGCCGCAGCGGCGAGCGGGCCGCGCCCGCCGGGCCGTCGGCGACGCCGAGCCGCACCACCATCGCCGGCCAGCCGACGCCGCCCAGCATCCGCCGCAGCGTGCTCCGCGCGGCGACGATCTCGACCAGGTCGCTCATCGGCGAGAACGCGAGGCCGTCGGCGATCGCGCCGAGCACGACCGCGGAGTACGCCTCGCCGGCCGTGAGCCAGTCGCGCCGCGAGTCGCCGTCGGTGACGACGATCGCGTACCGCGCGTTGCGGTCGCTCACCGCCTGTCCACTGTAGATCGACGCCTCGGGCTCGTCGTCGAGGGCCCGCAGCGACACCGGCCGGGCCCCGGACGGCTGCGCGGCGACCTCGGAGCGGCACGAGCGGCGGCGGCAGCGACAACTGGGGCGGCGCGCTCGACCCGTGCT
>NZ_JBEXCY010000406.1:0-4088 GCF_040605515.1 Dactylosporangium sp. NPDC005572
TCCGGCCTGCCGAGGTGCTGCTGCTTCGCCTGCAGCGCGGCGGCCGCCTCGGCCGCGACGTCGGCGCGTGAGGCGCCGCCGGCGGCGGCGACCGCCGCTGCGACGAGCCCCTCGACGAGCGGGGCGGACGAGAGGGTGATCCGGTCCCGTCCGGTGGGGTCGTCGAGCAGGTCCAGGGCGAGCTCCGTGCTCAGGATGGCGCTGCCGAGGTCCATCAGGACGACGACGCCGCCGGGGCCGTCCACCTGTTCCATGGCGGCCTTGATCTGCAGAGCGTCGGTGCCGAGGGTGGTCGCGTCGAGGCCCGCCGCGACCGCCAGGCGCAGGCTGCGCCCGACCAGCATCTGGGCCGCCAGGTCGACGGCGGCCTGGGCCAGGGACCGGCTGTGCGAGACGACAACGATGCCGACGCTGCTCACCCGGCCTCCCGGCCGGCAGCCGCTGCGTCGATGCCGGCGTCGAGTGCGGCGCGGAAGAACAGGCCCACGGTCGTGGCGCCGGGGTCCTGGTGACCGACGCTACGCTCACCGAGGTAGCTGGCCCGGCCCTTGCGGGCGACGAGCGGAATGGTCGCGGTGCAGCCGTCATCGGCGGCCTTGCTCGCCGCGGCGAGCGCGCCGGCCAGGGGCTCCCCGGCGGCGAGCGCAGCCTCGAAGGCCTCCACGGCGGGGGCCAGGGCGTCGTACATCGTCTTGTCTCCCACCTCGGCCTTGCCGCGCTGGACGACGCCGGCCAGACCGGCGCGCAGCGCTGCTGCGAGGGTCTCGACCGTCGGTGTCTCGTGGTCGCCCAGCGTGGTGCCCATGCGCAGGAAGAAGGTGCCGAACAGCGGACCGGAGGCGCCGCCGACGGTGGAGATCAGGGTCATACCGACCCTGCTCAGGACAGCGCCGGCCGCAGGCGGGGGTTCGCCTGCGGCCAACGCGTCAAGCGCGGCCGTGGCGGCGGTCAAGCCACGGTTCATGTTCGCCCCGTGGTCGGCGTCGCCGATCGCGGCGTCGAGCCGGCTGAGCTCGTCCTCATGCTCGGCGACGAGCCCGGCGAAAGCCCGCAGCCATGCATCGAGCGCCGCCACAGTCACGCGGTTCGTCATCTCAGATTCCCCACCTCAGGGCCGGGGTGCGCACCGGGGCGTCCCACAGGCCGAGCAGTTCGTCGTCCACCTTCAGCAGCGTCACGCTCGCCCCAGCCATGTCAAGGGAGGTGATGAACGGCCCGACGAGCGAGCGCGCCACCGTGACGCCGTGTGCTGCCAGGATGCGCGCGACCTCGCCGTAGAGCACGTACAGCTCGATCAGCGGCGTGCCGCCCAAGCCGTTGACGAAGGCGACGACGGCGTCGCCGGAGGCGAACGGCAGGTCGGCCAGGATCGGCTCGACGAGCAGCTCGGCGAGTTCTTTGGCTCCCACGAGCTTCAGGCGCTGCCGTCCGGGCTCGCCGTGGATGCCCACGCCGAACTCGAACTCGTCGTCGCCGAGATCGAAGGTCGGGTGACCCACCGCGGGCACGGTGCAGCTGGTCAGCGCCGCGCCCATACTGCGGCCGTTGGCGTTGACCTTGCGGGCGACGTCGGCGACCTCGGCGAGGCTGCGGCCCTGCTCGGCCGCCGCGCCCGCGATCTTCTCCAGCAGTACGGTCGCGCCGACACCGCGGCGGCCTGCCGTCCAGGTGCTGTCCTGCACCGCGACGTCGTCGTCGGTGACGACGGATATGACCTCCACGCCGGTCTCCGCGGCAGCCAGCTCGGCGGCCATCTCGAAGTTCATCACGTCACCGGTGTAGTTCTTCACCACGTGCAGCACGCCGGCGCCGCCGTCGACGAGCTTGGTGGCCGCGACCATCTGGTCGGGTACCGGGGAGGTGAAGACCTCCCCGGCGCAGGCGGCGTCGAGCATGCCGAGGCCGACGAACCCGCCGTGCAGCGGCTCGTGACCGGAGCCGCCGCCGGAGATGATGCCGACCTTGCCGCCGCGCGGAGTGTCGGCACGGTAGATCACCTTGTGCTGGTGGTCGACCTTGAGCTCCGGGTGGGCAGCCTCGACACCCTTGAGCGCATCGGCGACGACCGCGGACGGGTCGTTGATGATCTTCTTCACGGGGCTCTCCTCGGCGGTCAGGCGGCGATGCGCTCGTCGGAAGGGGCGACGACGCGGTCCGCGGGGGTGCGGCTCATGACGCCGTAGAGCAGGCCGGCGAGAGCACCGGCGAGCAGTTCCGCGGTCAGATAGACGGGTAGCTGGTTCCAGTGCACCGTGCCGCCGGCCAGTTCCTGCACGAGCATGGGGCCGAAGGTGCGTGCGGGATTGATCGCCGCGCCGGTCGCGGGGGCTACCGGAATGATCGCGGCGAAGACGACCAGGCCGATCGCCACGCCGGCAAAGCCGGGCGCGGCCTTGCGGTGGATCACGCCGAAGACCGTCAGTACGAGGATGAACGTGCCCACGAACTCGGCCGTGAAGGCCTGCGCGGCTGAGATCCCGGAGTAGGACGCGACACCGAGACCGACGTCGCTGGCCTTCTGGCCGAGCACGCCGAGGATCGCCGCGGCGCCGATGATCGCACCGAGAAGCTGTGCGCCCAGGTAGGCGGGTACCTGGCTCCAGGGGAACTTCTTCGTCACGGCCAGGCCGATGGTGACCGCGGGGTTGATGTGGTTGCCGCTGATGTGACCGAAGGCGTAGACGGTCGCGACGACGATCGTGGCGAAGGCGAACGAGATCATCCCGAGGTCGGCCATCGTGAACGGCGCCGTGCCGTTGACCATGAGGGTTGCGGGCACCGAGCCCACACCGATGAAGACGAGGAACGCTGTGCCGACGACCTCTGTGAGAAGTTTCTGGGTCATGGTGGGTTCGTCCGCCATGCCTGCCTCCTTGGTATCGACGATGACACCGGCGGAGCGATCGAACGACCGCCCCGCCGACCCGGCTCGGCACGCCCGGCCGGGCTGGTCGGCGGTCTCGCTCCAGTCCGTTCGTGTCGCGCGAGTAGACTCTCGTCACACGAAAAGTTTGCGATGATGCCGACTGGCATTCGATAATGTCGAACGTGTGACGGACGTTACGCCGCGGAGTGGGCGATGACAAGGGGTGAGTTCGTGGTTCTCGCAGGGTCTTCGGCATGCCGCACCGCACTATGGGCACAATTGAGCTACGCGGGCTCGCCGCGCACATTCGAGGGGGCGTGGTGATCCAGTCGGTCGACCGGGCCGTGCGCGTGCTGACCGCCCTGCAGGGCAGCCGCCGCATGGCGCTCTCCGAACTCGCCGCCGCCCTCGGCCTGCCCGCCTCGACCGTGCACGGCATCGTCAAGACGCTCGTCGGGCACGGCATGGTCGTGCAGGAGCGCGGCTCCAGCCGCTACATGCTCGGCCCACGCGTGCTGCTGCTCGGCAACGTCTACCTCGACACCCTTGAGCTGCGCTCGCGCACCGCGCCCTGGGCGGGAGAACTCGCACGGCGCACCGGCTTCGCCGTGCGCACGGGGGTGCTGCTCGTCGACGAGGTCGTGATCATCCACCACGAGCCCCGGCCGGACGGTAGCCGGCAGATGCCCGAGGTCGGCATCGTGATCCCCGCCCACGCCAGCGCGCTCGGCAAGGCGATCGCCGCATTCAGCGCCGAGGCGCAGAAAACGGTCGGCGAGGCCGCGCCCCTGCGCAGCATGACCGGTGAGACGCTCACCGACCTCGCGGCGCTGGAGGCCCAGTGGGACGACACTGCCGCGACGGGCGTGGCGAGCGAGGCGGAGGAGGCCGTGCTGGGCGAGTGCGCCCTGGCCAGCCCGATCTTCGACGCCTTCGACGGGGTCGTGGGGGCGATCGCGGTCGTCGTACCGGCGACCGCATGGCCGGTCGAGGCGCCGGTGCGCGAGGCGCTGCGCGAGACGGCGCGGGCGATCTCACGCGAACTCGGCGCTCCGGCCTGGCCCGGCCCGCGCGCGGTCTGAGTCGCCGCCGTCCCCGGCGATGACGGCGGCGCCGTTGGGTGCCGGAGGTCCCGCCAGGCCCGGGCCGGAGGTCCCGGCGGAGTCGGGTGGTTGGGCTCTGCTGGGCAACCAGCCCCGCGCGGGACGCTGTGCTCAGCAAA
>NZ_JBEXCY010000407.1:0-4003 GCF_040605515.1 Dactylosporangium sp. NPDC005572
TGGGCGACCTCGCTGCGCTGGGTCGCGCTGCTGGAGCTCGGCGCCGGGGCCGGGTTCGGCGACGCGGAGCAGGACCAGCGGCGGTACGGCATCGGCGAGCCCGTCGAGGTCGCCGACGACGGCCACGGCGGGCGGGTCGGCGGCCAGGGCGGCGGGCAGGTCGGCGGGCGGGTCGAGCGGCTCCCAGTCGAGCCGGAACAGCGCGTCGGCCCCGTCGCGGAGCCGGTGCGGGTCGACGCCGCGCACCACCATGTCGGCGATGCGTGCGACCGGACGCCCGCGCTCGTCGGCGAGGCTCATCGACCGGCCCGGGCCGCCGGGGGTGGCCGGCGCGAGCCGCGCCCGCAGCGCGCCGGCGCCGGGGCGGTCCAGCCGCACGCCGGCGACGGAGAACAGGATCGGCACCTCACCCGTGGCCTCGGCCTCGCGGGCCCGGGCCTCGAGGTCGAGGTGGGCGGCGCAGTCCAGCAGCGCGGGGTGCAGGCCGTAGCGGGCGGTGTCGTCCTGCTCGGCCGCGGGCAGCCGGACCTCGGTGAAGGTCTCCTCGCCGCGCTGCCAGGCGGCGCGCAGGCTGCGGAACGCGGGCCCGAAGTGGTACCCGAGCCGCCGCAGCCGCTCGTAGAGGTCCTCGGTGCCGAGCGGGACCGCGCCGGGCGGTGGCCACGCACCGGCGAGGTCCGGGTCCGTCGGCACGGGTACCGGACCCAGGCGGCCGGTGGCGTTGCGGGCCCAGGCGCCCTGGGAGCCCTGGGCGTCCTCGCCCGCCCCGGTGCGGCTGTGCACGGTGACCGGGCGGCGGCCGTCGGGGCCGGGGGCGGCGACGTGCACCTGCAGCCGGACGCTGTCGCGCGCGCCGAGCCGGATCGGGGCGTGGAACGCCAGCTCGTCGATGCCCTCGGCACCGGCGTGGCGGGCGGCGCCCAGGACCATCTCGATGAGCGAGGTGCCGGGGATGATGACGGTGCCGGCGACATTGTGGTCGGCCAGCCAGGGGTGGCTGCTCGCCGACACCCGGCTGGTGAACAGCCACTCGTCGGCGTGGGCGAGGCGGACGGCGGCACCGAGCATCGGGTGCTCGGCCGCGTCGCCCTCGCCGGCCGCCGCGCGCGGCCAGTACCGCTGCCGCTGGAACGGGTACGTGGGCAGCGGCTGCGGCAGGGGTTCGGCCGCGCCGAGGACGGCGGCCCAGTCCACGGCGGCGCCGGCGGTGTGCAGGCGGGCGGCGGCACCGAGCACGGCGGCGGGCTCCGGGCCGGTCGCGACGAGCAGCGCGCCGGTGCCGTCCAGGCATTCGCGGCCCAGCGCCGTGAGGGCGGGCGCGGGCCCGAGCTCGCAGAAGTGCCGCACGCCGTGGTCGTGCAGCCAGCGCATCCCGTCGAGGAAGCGCACCGGCTGCCGGACGTGGCGGACCCAGTACTCCGGCGTGGCGATCTCGGCGGCCGGCTCCCCGGTGACGTTGGCGACGACCGGGATCGCGGGCGCGTTGAACGTGATGCCGTCGAGGGCGGCGCGGAACTGCTCCAGCATCGGGTCCATCCGCGGCGAGTGGAACGCGTGGCTGACCCTCAGCCGGCGGGCGCGGCGGCCCAGGTCGCGCAGGTGCTCGGCGATCGCGTCGACGGCGTCCTCGTCGCCGGAGACCACCACCGCCCCGGGGCCGTTGACGGCGGCGAGCGCGACCCGGCCGCCGTGCTCGGCGAGGAGCGGCCCGACCTCGGCCGCGGAGGCGCCGATCGCGGCCATCGCGCCGCCGGGCGGCAGGGCCTGCATGAGCCGGCCGCGGGCGGTGACGAGCCGCCCGGCGTCGGGCAGCGACAGCACGCCGGCGACGTGCGCGGCGGCGATCTCCCCGACGGAGTGGCCGAGCAGGAAGTCCGGGCGCAGGCCCCACGCCTCCAGGAGCCGGAACAGGGCCACCTCGGCGGCGAAGAGCGCCGGCTGGGCGTACTGCGTCCGGTCGACGGTGACGCCGGTCTCCGGGTCCAGCAGCAGCGTGCGCACGACCGGGTCGAGGTGCTCGCACGCGGCGTCGAGGGCGGCGGCGTAGACCGGGTACGCGGCGTGCAGCCCGGCGGCCATCCCGGCGCGCTGGCTGCCCTGGCCGGTGAACAGGTAGGCCAGGCGGCCCTCGGCGGCATCGTCGCGGTGCAGCCCGGGCGCCTCGGTGCCGGCCTCGGCGGCGGCGAGCGCGGCGAGCAGGGCGTCGCGGCCGTCGGCGACGATCGCGGCGCGGTGCGGCAGCGGCGAGCGGGCCGTGGCGAGGGCCCGGGCCACCGCGGGCAGCGGCAGGTCCGGGTGCGCGCGCAGGTGCCCGGCCAGCCGCCCGGCCTGGGCCTGCCGGGCGCCCTCGTCGTGGCCGCCGAGCAGGAACACGGCCGGCCGGTCCAGCGGGACGGGTCCGGGATCCGGCAGCGGTACCGCCTCGAGCACGACGTGCGCGTTGGTCCCGCTGATCCCGAACGACGACACCGCCGCCCGCCGCGGCCGCCCGGTCCTCGGCCACGGCTGGGCCGCGGCGAGCAGCCGCACCGCGCCGGCGTCCCAGTCCACGTGCGGGGTCGGCGCGTCGACGTGCAGGGTCGGCGGGATGTGCTCGTGGTGCAGCGCCTGGACCATCTTGATGATGCCGGCGACGCCGGCCGCGGCCTGGGTGTGGCCGATGTTCGACTTGATCGAGCCCAGCCACAGCGGCCGGTCGGCGGGCCGGTCGCGGCCATAGGTGGCCAGCAGCGCCTCCGCCTCGATGGGGTCGCCGAGCACGGTGGCGGTGCCGTGGGCCTCGACGGCGTCCACATCGGACGGTGCCAGGCCGGCCGAGGCGAGCGCGGCCCGGATGACGCGCTGCTGGGCCGGGCCGCTGGGCGCGGACAGGCCGTTGCTGGCGCCGTCCTGGTTCACGGCGCTGCCGCGCACGAGGGCGAGTACTGGGTGGCCGTTGCGCCGGGCGTCGGCGAGCCGTTCGAGCACGAGCAGGCCCATGCCCTCGCCCCAGCCGGTGCCGTCGGCGGCGGCTGCGAACGACCGGCAGCGCCCGTCGCGGGCCAGCCCGCCCTGCCGGCTGAACTCGACGAAGGCGGTCGGGGTGGCCATGACGGTCACGCCGCCGGCGAGCGCGAGGCTGGCCTCGCCGCGGCGCAGCGACTGGGCGGCGAGGTGCAGGGCGACGAGCGACGAGGAGCAGGCGGTGTCGACGGTGACGGCCGGGCCCTCCAGGCCGAGGGCGTAGGCGACGCGCCCGGAGATGACCGAGGGGGTGGCGCCGGTGACCCGGTGACCCTCCCCGGCGCGGCCGCCGGCCCGGATGACGTCGGCGTAGTCCTGGCTGACCGCGCCGAGGTAGACGGCGACGGGTTCGCCGCGCAGCGTGTGCGGGGCGATGCCGGCCCGTTCGAGGGCCTCCCAGGCGCCCTCGAGGGCGAGGCGCTGCTGCGGGTCCATGGTGGTGGCCTCGCGCGGGCCGATGCCGAAGAACGGGGCGTCGAAGGCGGCGGCGCCGTCGAGGAAGCCGCCGCGGGCGGTGTCGCTGGTGCCGGCCCGGCCCGGGGTGGTGTCCCGCAGTCGTTCGAGGTCCCAGCCGCGGTCGGCGGGGAAGTCCCCGGTGGCGTCGACGCCGCCGGCCACGAGCCGCCAGAGGTTCTCGGGGGTGTCGGCGCCGCCCGGGTAGCGGCAGCTCATGCCGACGACGGCGATGGGCTCGTCGGTGCTGGGGGCGGCCGCGGCGGCGACGGTGTGCCCGGCGTCCTCGCCGCGCAGGCGGGCGCCGAGGTACCCGGCCAGGCCCGCCGCGGTCGGATGGTCGAACACGACGGTGGTGGGCAGCCGCAGCCCGGTGTCGGCGGCGAGCCGGTTGCGCAGCTCGACGGCGGTCAGCGAGTCCAGGCCCAGCTCCCGCAGCGCGCGGTCGGGCCGCACGTCTCCGGCGGTCCGCGCGCCCAGCACCGCGGCGACGCTCGACGGTTCAGGCATGTCCGCTCCCCGCGGTCACCAGGTAGTTGCCGGAGTC
>NZ_JBEXCY010000408.1:0-3909 GCF_040605515.1 Dactylosporangium sp. NPDC005572
TCTGCCGATTGCGCACGAGGTAGACGACCTACCGCGACGGGTCGCCTTGACGGCGCCGCATGATGCAGCACGTCGTGGGCGTCGACCCGCAACGCACCCGGACCGCCGTCGTCCTGCGCGAGGGCGACGGCGGGTCGGGCGGTGCGCTGCCGATGGTCGGTGACGGCTTCCGGCGCCTGGTGCCCAACGCCGTGCTGCCGCCCGACCGGTGGGCGACGCCCGCCGCCGAGGCGCTGCTGGACGCCGCCGGCGGCGCCCCCGCCGCCGACCTGGCCCGGCTGGCCCGCTCGTGGTGCTGCGACCCGCTCAGCGCCGACTTCCTCGCCGGGCTGCGGGAACGGCTCTTCGGCTACCTGGGCCGGCTGGCCCCGGCCGCCCGCAACGGCTACCGGGTCGCGGCGGTCGCCGCGCCCGGCACCGAGACCCTACTGCGGCAGCGGTTCACCGACGCCGGCCTGGCCGACGTGCTCACCGTCGACCCGGCCGACGCCCTGCTGGCCCGCTGGCTGGTCGACCCGGCCCGGCCGCCGGCCGGCGGCATCGTCGTCGCCGTGGCGTGCGGCGAGGCGTGGACCCGGGTCGCCACCTACGCGGTGGATCAGGCCGCGCCGCGGACCGCGCGCCGGCTGGCCGCCTCCGCGTCCACTGTGGAGGGCGGGGTGACCGACCTGGCCGGCGCGGTCACGGCCGCGGTGCTCGGCCGCTGCCGGCAGGGTGTGCGGTCGGCCGAGCTGCTGGCGATGCTCGACGGCGCCCTGGAGCTGGCCGGCCGGCTGCGCTCGCTGCGGGCCGACGACGAGGTGGAGTGGGCCGGCCCGCTCACGGAGCGCATGTTCGAGCCGCTGCGGCTGTCCCGCCAGTCGCTCGCCGGCACGCCGGGCGTCGCCGAGAGCCTGGCCGAGGTGGCCGGCCGGGTCCGCGCCGCCGTGACGGTGGGCGGCACGACCCGGCCGGCGGCGCTGCTCGTCGGCGGGATCGGCGCGGTGTGGCCGGCCGTCGCGGACGGCCTGACCTCGCTCGGACCGGTGTGGCAGAGCCCGGAGCCGGAGGCCGACCTGGCGGTCGGCGCGGCCTGGTGGCCCAGCCTGCGCCACGGCGTGCAGCGCCCGGAGACGGCCGAGGCCGCGTTCGCCGCGCTCGCGCCCGCGACGCCGCGCGAGACCGTGCCCGCGGTCGCGCCGCAGGACAGTGCCGACATCCCCCCGTGGCTGCGTTGACGCGAGATGGCGAGGAACCGATGAGCAACGCACTGGAACCGACCGTGGGCGAGCGCGGTGCCGGGCTGCCGGAGCTGCTGATGAGCCTGCTGGAGCGGCGCTACCTGGCCCGCTTCCAGCCCTCGCTGTGGCAGCTCGACGACGGGCCTGACGACGCCGTCCGGCCGCTCGTCCGGGAGGTGCAGAGCATCGGCCGGCCGCGCCCCGGCGAGGACCTCGGGCGGGCCATGCCGCACGTGCTCACCGCGAGCCACGCGCTGGGCCAGGCGGTCGTGCTCGCGGTCCACGGCGACGGCCGCCGGCAGCGGATGCTCATCGGCGGCCGGCGCGTCGCCGGTGGCGTCACCGGCTCGACCGAGGACCTCGTCGAGGCGCAGTCGACGCTGCTGCAGGCGCACGTGCCGGGACTGCGGCTGGGCCCGCTGGCCCGGCTGGACGGCGAGGGCGCGCCCGAGCTGGTCGACTTCCTGCGCTCAGCGCCGGCGCTCGGCGTGGTCACCGGCATCCCGTCCGGGCGCGACGGCGGCGGGCTGTCGCCGTTCCAGGGCCTGGAGCGGCTGATGGCCGCCGCGGCGTCGCGCCGGTACGCGCTCGTCGTCGTCGCCGAGCCGCTCGGCCCGGAGCACCTCGACCACGCCCTGGACGCCTGCCGGCGGCTGCGCGGCGAGGTGCACGGCATGGTGCGCCGCACGGTGCAGGTGAGCGAGAGCGAGTCGCTCAGCACGTCCCGCTCGGAGACCGAGGCACCCGCCGGTGGCGGCACGCAGGCGCTGCTGCGGCTGGCCGCCTACGGCCTCGCGGCCGGCGTCGCCGGGTTCGCCGGCGCCGGGGTCGTGGCCGGCGCGGTGGCCGGGCCGGGCACGGGCGGCGGCGCGGCCCTGGCCCGGGCCCTGCCGAGCCTGGTCGCCACCGGCATGATGCAGCTCGGGGCCGCCGAGCCGCGGGTGACCGTCCAGGAGGGGCGGACCGAGACCAGCGGCCGCTCGGTCGGCGGCGAGCTGCTCGACGTGCACGCCGAGGCGTGCGACGAGGTGCTGCGCCGCCACGCCGACCGGCTCGGCCGGGCCCGCAGCAGCGGCTGGTGGCGCACCAGCGTCTACGTCGCCGCCGAGAGCGACGCGGTGCTGGAGGCGGTGACCGGGGCGCTGCGCGGCGCGGCCAGCGGCGACTGGACGATGCTCGACCCGATCCGGGTGGTGCGCCCGGCACCGTGGCTGGTCCGCGGCGCGGCGGTGCGCGGCCGCAGCATCGGTCTGGTGCCCGCCGGCGGCCTCGCCGGGCACCCGTTCGGCCCGGCGTACGACGCCCTGTCCACCTGCCTCACCTCCGACGAGCTGGCGATCCTGGTGAGCCCGCCGCGGCGGGAGGTCCCGGGGCTGCCGATGACGGACGTGGGGGAGTTCGCCCTGGCCGTGCCGCCGCAGCAGGCCGAGTCGATCGAGCTCGGCATGCTCCAGGACGGGCTGGGCCGGGACCTGGTGCCGGTGTCGCTCGGCGCGCCGACGCTCAACCGGCACGTGCTCATCACCGGCATGACCGGATACGGCAAGACCACCACCGCGAAGCGGCTGCTGGAGCGGGCCGACGCCGACCTCGGCGTGCCGTTCCTGGTCATCGAGCCGGTCAAGGCCGAGTACCGGCAGCTGCGCGAGCACCCGCGGCTGCGCGACCGGCTCACCGTGTTCACCGTCGGCCCCGACGACGTCGGGCTGCCGCTGCGGCTCAACCCGTTCGCGCCGGTCGACCAGGTGCCGCTGCTGCGCCACATCGACCTGCTCAAGGCCGTGTTCAACGCCTCGTTCGCGATGTTCGCCGGCATGCCGCACGTGCTGGAGGAGGCGATGCTGGAGATCTACACCGACCGCGGCTGGGACCTGTACTCCTCGACGAACCGGCTGCTGCGCGGCGAGCGCTCCGAGGAGGTGCGCGACGCGCTCACGCCGTCGCTGTCCGACCTGCACGACAAGATCGACGAGGTGCTGGAGCGCAAGAACTACGGCCGCGAGGTGCACCAGAACATGGGCGCCGCGCTGCGCTCCCGGCTGCGCAGCCTGATGGTCGGGGCGAAGGGCGCCACGCTGGACACCCGACGGTCGGTGCCGCTGCACGACCTGTTCGCCCGGCCCTGCGTGATCGAGCTGAAGAACCTCGGCGACGACGAGGAGAAGTCGTTCGTCATGGCGCTGCTGCTGGGGCTGCTGTACGAGTACGCGGAGGCGCACCACGGCGGTCACGGCGCGGGGGAGCGGCTGCGGCACCTGACCCTGATCGAGGAGGCCCACCGGCTGCTCGCCGCGCCGCGCGGCAACACCGGGCCGGAGTCGCCGAACCCGCAGGCGAAGGCGGTCAGCATGTTCACCGACCTGCTCGCCGAGATGCGGGCGTACGGCGAGGGCTTCGTCGTGGCCGACCAGACGCCGACCAAGCTGGCGCCGGAGGTGGTCAAGAACACCACCGTGAAGATCGTGCACCGGCTCGTGGCGGCCGAGGACCGCGCCGCCGTCGCCGCCGCGATGAACCTCACCGACGCCCAGGCCCGGCACCTGGCCGCGCTGCCCCCGGGCGTCGCGGCCGTCCACGACGACCGGCTCGGCGCCGCCGCCCTGGTGCGCATGCCGCGCCTGGGCGCCGCCGCGTACCATCAGGGAGATGACCTCCGGCACCGAGCTCGTCGCCGTGTCGAGCGTGCCGA
>NZ_JBEXCY010000409.1:0-3842 GCF_040605515.1 Dactylosporangium sp. NPDC005572
GGCGGTGATCGCCGCGCCCCGGGCGACGAGCAGCCGGCGCCCCTCGTCGGCGGGCCGGGCCACCCTGGCCACCCGGGTCACCCAGGGCACGCGGGTCGCCAGCAGGACGGGCAGCTCCAGGGCCAGCAGGGCCAGGGCGAGGTAGGCGCAGAGCGCGAGCCACACGTAGCCGGGCCAGGCCACGACGCGCTCCAGGATCGGCTCGTACCGCCGGGGCAGCGCCCGGTTGCCGACCGCCGTCACCGCCAGCAGCAGCCCGAGGCCGGCGAACACCCAGCGGCCGATCCGGCGCGCCTTCGCGCTGGTGGTGACGGAGCGGACCAGCCGCAGCCAGAGGTACCAGTGCAGGATCGCGACGAGGACCAGCACGGCGGCGGCAAAAACCATGCCACAGTGTTGCGCATGGCGGATCCACTGCACGAGCGGGACGAGGCGCTGCCGGCCCTGCGGCAGGTGTACGACGCGGCCGGACCCTACCTGGACGGACTCACGGAGCGGCTGGTCCACGACCGGGCGGCCGAGCCGCTGCTCGACCGGCTCGGCGGCCCGCTGCCGGAGACCGGCCGCGGCACCGCGGCGGCCGTCGAGGAGCTGCTGCGGGTCGGCACCGCGACGGCCACGGCCTCGGCCGGCCCGCGGTTCTTCCACTTCGTCATCGGCGGCTCGACCCCGGCCGCGCTCGCCGCCGACTGGGTGGTGTCCCTGCTCGACCAGAACGCGTTCGTGAAGGCGTCGTCCCGGTTCGCCGACGCCGCCGAGCGGGTCGCCCTCGACTGGCTGCGGCAGCTGTTCGGCCTGCCGGCGGGCTGGGGCGGCGCGCTCACCGCCAGCGCGACCTTCGCCAACGTCGCCGGCCTGACCCTGGCGACGCACTGGTGGGCCGAGCGGCACGGCGCCGACCTGGCCGCCGACGGCCTGGCCGGGCTGCCCCGCATGCCGGTGCTCGCGACTCGCCTGCTGCACCCGAGCGCCCGCAAGGCGCTCCAGCTCATCGGCCACGGCAAGGACACCGCCGAGATCTTCGACGACGCCGCCGCGCTCGGGCGCCGCCTCTCCGGGCTGGGCGCCCCCGCGGTGATCATCGCGACCGCCGGCGAGCCGAACGCGGGCGCCTTCGACCACCTCGCAGACCTCGCCGATCTCGCGGCGCAGCACGGCGCCTGGCTGCACATCGACGGCGCGTTCGGGCTGTTCGCGGCCCTGTCCCCGCGCACCGCGCACCTCACCGCCGGCGTCGAGCGGGCCGACTCGGTCGCCGCCGACGCGCACAAGTGGCTCAACGTGCCCTACGAGAGCGGCTTCGTGCTGGTCCGCGACCCGTCCCGGCTCGGCGCCGCGTTCGGGATGCCCGGCGCCCCGTACCTGCCCGGCCCCGACGACCCGCGCGGCGGCTTCGGGCTGCTCGGCCCCGAGTCGTCCCGCCGCGCGCGGGCCCTGCCGATCTGGGCCACCCTGGCCGCGTATGGCCGGGACGGCTACCGGGCCATGGTCGAGCGCCACTGCGACCTGGCCCGGCACCTGGCCGCCGCCGTGGACGCCGCCCCCGACCTGGAGCGCCTCGCCGATGTCCCGCTCAACGTGGTCTGCTTCCGGTACCGCCCGCCCGGTCTGTCGGAGCCTTCACTCGACGATCTCAACCGCCGCCTCGCCGAGGCCCTGCTCGACGACGGCCGGGTCTACGCCGGCGGCACCGTCCACGAGGGCCGCGCCGCGCTGCGCCCCGCGATCAGCAACTGGCGCACCACAGAGGACGACCTGGACCTCCTCGTCCAGGTCGTCCGCGAGCTGGGTGCCAGAGCCGCGCGCTGAGCCGCCGGTCAGCTGCCGGTGCAGATGACGCCGGGTGTGCCGCTGGTGCCGCTGCCGATGAACCCGTAGCTCGCCGTCGCGCCGGGCGCCAGCGTGCCGTTCCACGGCGCGTTCACCGCGGTCACGGTCGCGCCGCTCTGGGTGAGCGTCGTGCCCCACGACTGCTGGACCTGCTCACCGGCGGTGAAGGTGAACCGCGTGGTCCAGGCGGTGATCGCCCGGCTGCCGCTGTTGCGGACGGTGACCTCGCCCTGGAACCCGCCCGGCCACTGCCCGACGACCTTGTACGTGGCCGTGCAGGTCGCGGTGCCGTTGCTGGGGCTGGGGCTGGCGCTCGGGCTGGCGCTGCGGCTCGGGCTCGGGCTCGTGTTGGGCGTGCTGCTCGCGCTCGGGGACGGCACGGAGCCGAGCGCCCTGGTCAGCGGCGGGTACCACTTGTCGGCCATCTTGCGGATGCCGGAGTCGTTCGGGTGCACGCCGTCGCCGGTGTCGGTGGCCGAGACCCAGCCGGTCCACTGGTCGACGACCGTGATCGGCGACGCGGCGGTGGTCCTGCCGGCCGCCCAGCCCGGGATGGCGTTGTTCAGCGCCACGGTCCGGGCCGCGCACTCCGGGCAGCTCGGCGGGTCGACCGGGATGATCTGGGCGACGAGGATGCGCATCGCGGGGTTGGACGCCCGCATCTGGTCGACGAGCTTGGAGTACGCGGCGAGGATCGTGTCCGTCGACCGGTTGCTCCACACGTCGTTGGTGCCGAAGTGCATGAGCACGATGTCGGGGTGGGTCGCCGAGAGCCAGCCCGGCAGCAGGTTCTGGTTCGCCACGTCGGTGACGAGCGCGCCGCCGTGGCCCTCGCCGTCGCCGTCGTAGGCGATCCCGCAGCCCTGCGGCGGCTGGGTGCCGACGAAGTCGATGTTGGTGTACCCGCCGTTCTGCAGCGCCTGCCAGAGCAGCGCCCGCCAGCAGCCCGGGTTGCCGGTGATCGAGTCGCCGAGCGGCATGATCCGCACCGGCGTGGCCGCGGAGGCGTTGGGCAGGGCCATGAACACGGTCGCGGCCGCGGCGGCGACGACCGCGGCGATCGCGACGACGAGTCGGCGCATTGAGGGCTCCCTCTAGCTGGCTTTGGTCGGGGCCTATCGGCTCTGGACCGGATCCGGGACGGCGCTGTTGCGCGGCGAGTCAAGCAGCAGCGTCGAAGGGCTTCAATGCCGTCGCCGGTCGCCCGGCCGTGACCTGCGGGCCGCCCGTGAACGTTTCACGGGCGCCGGTGTGGCATCCTCTACCCCGAACGGGTGGGTACGGGGAGGACGCATGACCCAGTGGAGCAACGGCTACCAGCAGCAGCAGCCGCCGCAGTACTACGCGCCGCCACCCCCGCCGCCGCGGCGCAACACGGTGGCCGTGGCCCTGATCGCCAGCCTCTCCCTGCTGGTGGTGCTGGTGGTCGCCATCGTCGTGGTGATCGCCGTGCGCCGCGGCGACGACGACGGCTCGACCGCGACCCCGGCGACGTCGGCGTCGACCCAGTCGGGCCCGGTCGACACGTGCCTGGTCGGGAACTGGAGGCAGTCGCAGTACGCGGCGACGATGGACTTCTCGTCGATCTATGACGCGAAGAACAAGGCGCTGGGCACGGTCCGGGTGACGGGCAGCGGCCGCCTGTGGCGCATCACGGCCGACGGCAAGGCGACGGAGGACTTCACCTCGACCCGCTACAGCGGCCGCACCGAGGACGGCCGCAGCGTCGACATGACGTTCACGGGCACGAACGAGTGGACCCTGAAGACCCAGGGCGGCCAGCTCCTGTTCGTCTCGACGGGCAGCACGGTGGAGCTGACGATCACGGTCGACGGCAAGCAGGCCGAGCAGACCAATGTCGAACCGCACAACAACCCCCAGCCCTACACGTGCCTGCCCAACTCCTGGAAGACCCAGTCCCTGACCGACGCGACGGCCTCGGCCCAGTACGACCGCGTCTAGGCAGCGTTTCATAACGCGCGAAGCCATTGGCTGATGGCGGCGATGGTGAC
>NZ_JBEXCY010000410.1:0-3755 GCF_040605515.1 Dactylosporangium sp. NPDC005572
GTCCTCCGAACCGTGCTGCGGTGCTGCGTTCGGACCACCATCGGGTCAGTTCGGCGCTGGGCCGGTGCCGTGCATGGACCAGCAGCGACACGAAGAACTGGTTCACGGCCAGCAGGTGGTCGAGGGTCGGGCTCGCGTAGACGCGGTCCTGGCGTTCGCGTAGCGCTTTTGCGGTCGGTGGGTTGTCGTCACGGGACAGTGCCATGTAGCAGGCGGAGAGCAGCCCCGGCAGCCAGCACACCGGGTTGGGGCCGTTGGGCCGGTTGCGGATGAACCGATCGATGAATCCGATGCGGCGCAGCAGGAGCAGCCGGTGCCGACAGGTTGTCACGTTCGTGAACAGGGCCGAGGACAGCTGGTCGGTGGTCAGCGTGGTGTGCTCGTCGAGGAGTGACGCGATCGCGTAGTCGCGTGGCCGGAGCCGGTGCGAGATGCCGATGAGGCTGTGCGCCGCTCGCCGGCTCGGGTCCGAAATGCGAGGCATGGCACTGAAGCGTTCGCCCCGGGAGAGTTCCACTTCAGGGAAGTGTCGGGATTCGAAGGATGCGGACATGGTGTCTCCTACCTGGGCTGTTGGGTGGATGACGGCGGCCAGGCCCCGGCAGCACGGCGCTGGACCCTGGCCGAGTCGGGGACTGGTGCGACAACCGGGTCCTGGCCGGGGTGGGCGACGTGCGGCTGAGGAACATCGCGGGCCACGGTCACCTGCGTGAGCGCGCATCCGGGCGCATGAGGTTTGCTGCTCGCAGCCAGACCGTCGGTTGGCGTGCCAGTGTGGGTTACGCGACGTGCTGGTGGGTTGGTGGTGCACTGCCCGGGTCCTGGTCGTCACCGCCGGGCGGGTCGTCCACACCGGCGAGCTCGGCGATCGCCGACCGGCTTCCGGCAGGACCCGGCGTGGCGTCCGCGGCGGTCTGCCGGACCGCGATCGCTTCCCCGACCAGCGTCCGCGGCGGGTTGGTCCGCAGCGTGAAGGCCGCGGTCTCGCGGCTGTTGACGACCAGCCGGCACGCGGCCCGGTAGGCGTCCAGGTGGGACAGGTCGTGCTCGTCGAGTTCGGGCATTGTGTGCCGCGCCAGTTGGCGGGCGTCCTCGGGGGCGCAGGAGAAGAACACCTTGTTGCGGGCGTTCGCGGAGATGGCCAGCTGTGTCTCGCGTGGCATCTGGGACAGGTTCTGGTGAGCCAGGATGAGGCCGAAATGGTAGCCACGGGCCTCGGCGAGCATGTCGCCGACACTGCCCGGCAGGTTCAGGAAGTTGTGGGCCTCGTCGATGTAAGCGAACGCGTCCCGCCGCTGCGGCTCAGGGAGCCGGGCTCGGCCGGTCGCGGTTTGCCAGGCGGAGGCCAGGACGAAGCTGCCCATGAGCCGGGCAGTCTCCTCGCCGATCTGGCCTTTCGGGAGCCTGGCCAGCAGGATGCCGCCGTCGAGGACGCGGCGCATGTCGAAGCTGGACCGTGGCGCGCCGAGGCTGCGGCGGACGAAATCGCGCAGCAGGAACGCGCGGAGCCTAGACAGCACCGGACCGATGACCTGCGCTCGCAGCGGCGGCGGGGTCGACTCGAACCACTCCCAGTAGCCGCGCAGACCTTCCGGGTCGTCGAGGTCCTGGGTAAAGGTGTACCGGAACCTTCTGTCGTTAAGCAGCGGCGGGATCAGCGTCAGGGTGGCGTTGGCCTTGCGGAGCAGGGTCAGGCACGCCACGCGGAGCGTGTCGTCGATCCGCGGACCCCAGTGCTTGGCGAAGATCCGCCCGAAAATGGAGACGATGTTGTCGACGACCAGATCGTGGTCGTCGCCCTGCAACGGGTTAAGGGTTGTTCCGGCCGACTGGTCCGGGTCGATGATGGTGAGCCGTTTAGCGTGGCCGGCCGGGATCCGGTCGAGCAGGTCGAGGACCAGGTCCCCCTTCGGGTCGATGACGATGACCCCGCGACGTGCGTGGATGTCATCGAGGATCATGTTCATCAACAGTGTCGACTTGCCGGAGCCGGTGGAGCCGAGGACATGCAGGTGCTGGCGGGCATCGGCGACGTTGAGGGCGACGGAGTGGCCGCCGACGTCGGCCTTGCCGAGCACCTTCGTGCCGCGCCCACCGGAGGCGACGGCGACCGGTGCGGGCATCGGCTTGGCGCGGGCCCGGTCCAGACCGGGCACGGCGATGTCCTGCGGCAGCGCCGCGATCGTGGCCAGTTCCGCGGACGACAGCAGGAACCCGCGGCGCAGCATCCGGGCGGCCAGGACGCGGGCCGGATGCTTGATGGACAGCCGGCGGAGCCGGTTGCGTCCGGTCCAGGACCCGAACGCGGAAGCGATGCCGTGGGCGAGGGTGACCAGCCGAGGCCTGGCGCCGTCGGGGTCGCTGCGGCGCGGGTTGGTGTGCGCGACGCCGAAGCGCAGCGCCACCTCCCACTGGGTGCCGGCGAGCTTGTCGAGGCCGGCCCGGCCGTCACGCTCGCGTTGCGGATCACTGCCAGGTATCGGCGTGTGCCGCGCGGCCGGATGAGTGCGTCGGCCCGTGCTGAACAGCTCCAGGTTAAAGTCGAGGACGACGCGCAGCCAGGTGGCAGGGTCGAGCAGGTCGCGTGGTGGCCGGCCGGTGCGCAGCCCTTGGACGCCGCGGCGCAACCGTCGGATCTGCCTGTTCGTGGCGGGGCGGGCCAGGATCTGCACGCAGGCCGACTCCGCGGCGTGCAGCCCGGACGCGGCGGCGATCAGGGTGCGCATCGGGTCGTTGTCGTGCTCGGTCTGCAGCGGGTACCAGGCCGGCAGGGAGGGGGCGAGTGCGCCGCCGACATCGAGGGCGTCCAGGGGCAGCGGCGGGTCGGCGTCGGTGACGGTGCACGCGGCGCCGGGCCAGGCGCCGCGGATCGCGGCCTGGATCGGGCCGGGCGGGATGGCGCGTGGCACCCAGATCGCAATGGTCAGTTCCCGGCCGCCCCACCGATACTCGACAGCGATGTGCGGGCGGCCGTCGCGCAGACGGTGGCGCCAGCCGGTGTGCAGGATCGCGGCGAGGGTGGCCCACAGGGTGGCGGAGCCGTCCGGGTCGACCTCCGGCGGCGGGCTGATGGTGATCAGCTGGGCGTGGCGGGCAACCCGGGCGCGCCAGCGGCCGGCCACGACGGTGCGCGCCGTGTAGCCGATGGCAACGAGCAGGGCGGCGACGAGTGCGAGCCAGGGCCGGTCCTGGCACCAGGCGACAGCAGCGGTGGCGGTGTCGAGTAGCCATTGCGACGGGCCGGGCAAGGGCGGCACCGACGGTGCCGGCGGTGAGGTGGGAGCGGGCGGCGGAGCGAACGCGGGGATGGGCGCGAAGACGGAGTGGCCAACTGCTGCATGTCGAGTGCGCGGTGGTGCGCTCTGATCGCCTGCGGGGGCATAGTCGCCGTCGCCGGGTGGGCGATAGCCAAACCCATCCGGTGTGCGCAATCCTTGCGGCGGCAGGTGAAACACGCCGGTACCGGGAGTGCCTCGGGAACCAGGCCCGTCAGGGCCGAACGGACGTGGAGTCTGTGGAAGACCAGCACCTGTGCTGGCTGTGGTCAGTGAAGCGTCAACCTCGCACCGCTTCGGCGGGGAAGACGGGGAGTGTCCGCTGGTAACGGCGGACTGTGGGCTGGCGTGCTCGCTAGAGCGCACTCGCTCGCAACAGCTGGTGTTCACTGGTCGGGCCCTTTCGGAGAACAAAGGGGCCGTGGGGTAGAAGCGCCAGAAGTCGTGCTCGATCGGCAGGGTCTCGCACGACGCGAAGCC
>NZ_JBEXCY010000411.1:0-3476 GCF_040605515.1 Dactylosporangium sp. NPDC005572
ATGAGTATGACGACACGATCTTCAACCGGCAGCAGGTTCGTGCTCTGGTCTCCGAACGGAACACGTTGGCTGGGGCGAGCGACGATCCGGTGCTGCTGGCTGCGATCGCGGAGGTTCTGAGGCTGGCCGACTTGATCACACCGGCACCGCGCCGGCCAACCCACCGCCGCCTGGTGTTCGTCGGCGACTGACCGCGTCGCACACCTCACATAGGCGGACTCCGGGAACTATCCTCGGCGGAGACTCGCCATTCACGTCGTAATGCATCGCACGCCACGCGGCGGATGTGGAAACCAAAGATCGCCGCGTGTCGAGGCCTCGACCAGCAGATGATGGCGGTTGGCGCACTGGCCTCAGGGAGGTCCAGGGCAGTTGCATTGCAGGGCAGGCGCAAGTTCGTCGGCGCGTTCGTGTCGGATGGCGTGTGCCCGATCGTGGACCGCTCGCAACTGCTCGGCGGTCAGACGGCGGGCGCGCCAGAGCAGTGCGGCGGCCTCGGCGGCGTCCGGATGGGTCGGCGGGCCGGGCGTTGTCGGGTCGATGCCGGTCAGCGCGGCGAGGTCGCGTGGTGTGATGTCGAGGTACGCGGCGAATCCGGCGAGTAGTTCGGGTGTCAGGGGCTTCGTGCCGCCCCCGATCATGCCGATCGTGGAGGCCGACAGAACGGGTCCGCGGCCCAGGCCGAACAGGTATTTCGCGGCGCCGAGCCAGTTGATGTTGCGATTGTGCAGGAGGCGCAGCACCAGACCGCCAGCGTTCCTCGGATACTGCTGATATGACGGCATCGCTGCCTGCGGCCCGGACGGGCGGGGCTGTTGCGGCAAGGAGCCGACGAGTTGGCGCAGCTCCGGCACCGCACGAGGCAGGTACGTCAGGTCCCACGCCAGCACGCCGATGACGCTGGCCGCAGACGCGTCACGTACGGCGAGCTCCGGGTGCGGCGGCGCGCATGGTGTCCGGCCGCCCCTCCACCGTCAAAGGCGCTTCGCGTCGCAAGCGACGGCCACAAGCCGGTCGCCCTTGAGCAGCGGAGCCTCTGCGACCCTATGCGGTCAGGAGTCAAGCGGCAGGCCGGTAGCCTGCCCGCACGAGGGCGCACGCCGCCGCACCCGTCACCGACTCAAGGGCAGTGTGAGCGAGCGTCAAGGCCGCCTCGACGTCTAGCGAGCCGAACGGAGGAGACGGCATGTGCCGAACATGGCTACCCTTGATCACGGAGCCGGTCTGTTGAACCCGGTGTTGACCCACTGAGCCATTTTCATCGTGTGTAGCGGCTGGTCTCGACGCGGTGCAGGACGAGGATAGCCTGCACGATGGTGGTGGCTCGGCGCGGGCAGCAGCGCAGTTTGGTCAGGATTTTCCAGGTCTTGAGGGTGGCGATGGCCCGTTCGCCGCAGGCACGGATCTTGGTGTGTGCCTTGTTCACCGCTTTCTGCCGGCGTGACAGCTTCGGCCGGTGGCGGTGGCGTTTGAACGGGGTGCGGACGGTGCCACCGGCGCCCTGGTAACCCTTGTCGGCAAAGGTTTTGACGCTGGCGGCGGTCAGCGCATCGACGATGCCGTGGGCGCGGGCCGCGGTCAGGTCGTGCACCACGCCCGGCAACGCTGGTGACGCCCACACGAGGCGACCGACAGGGTCCGCGATGACCTGCACGTTGACGCCGTGGCGTCGATGTTTTCCGGAGTAGTACGGCCGCTGGTCGGCGACTCGGTCGATCGGGACCAGTGTGCCGTCCAGGATCGTGTAGGCGAGCGCGCGAATGCGATCCAAGGCGGTGTTGAGGTCCTCGGCGGCTGTGGCGAGCAGGGCGATCGCTTCTTGGACGTAGCGCCAGGCGGTGGCGACGCCGACTGCGAACCCGGCGGCGAGGCGGGTGTAGGTGTCGCCGTTGCGCAGATGGGCCAGGGCGAGCAGCGCCTGACGACCGGGGTCCAGGCGCCGCCACCGGGATCGACGCTGGTTGCGGATCTGGTCGGCGAGATGGTTCAGGGTTCGGCTGGACAGCGGAATCGCGGCGGGGTAAGACAGCACAGCGAGGCTCCCGGTTGGGGCATCGGATCTTGGTCGACTGCTGCTGTCTTACCGGGAGCCTCGCCCTCATCGATCTCCGGGTCGCCCTACCTACACCGTCCTGCAACCTCGGCCTGAAAAGGCTCAATCAATCCGATTCTAAGCGAGAAAACCTGTACGACAGTCGTCCGGCCCCGAACCGGGCCGATGCACATTGACAGCGGTGCGCCCCCGAACCCGCACGCCTGTCAATACAGTCACGCCTTGGACGACGGATCGTTGCAGCCAGAACCAAGATCTTTCTCGGCTGTACGATGTCGGGAGAACCTGCACGTCGAAGTCACCGACCGGCTGTCGCCACGCCTCGGGGACGTCCGGCGCGGCGAGCCGCTGCCACGAAGCTGCCGGAGGAGTCCGGGTGCATCAGTTGTACGACGGCAGCCCGAGACTGTTCAGGATCGCGTCATGGTGCTCCTCGGCGAAGGTGTACTCCTTGCGCGCGAGCAGCGCCGCGCGCACGTCTTCCGGATCGACCTCCCCGATCGCGAACGGCATGAACCACAAGGGATCCGCACCGATCGGCCCGCTCGGCGACTCGCCGTCGGCGAGCACCCTGCCGTCGAGCACGGACCGGAACACTCCGTCCTCGTCCTCGAACGTCTCGACCAGCATGCCGATATCCGAGACGTAGCGGTGCACCCTCGCCCCGCCGGCATACATCCGGCACTCGACTACGTCCGAGTCGAACACGAACGTCGTGAACGCCGGTCGTCCGGTCCGCTCGGTGATGTCCATCGCCAGACCCCGCGGCCGGTCCTCCGTGTCCACCAGGATCCGCTCCCCGGCGATCTGCCGGACGGTCGCGTCCCGGCCGGCCGCCCAGATCGCCGCCTCGACGGCATCCAGCGGCGCCGCGACCAGAATCGTCTCGTACGTCGTACCCATGGTCTCTCCGATCAGCGTTCCTGTGCGCCGAGCTCCGCCGCGTCACGCAGCACCACCCGATACGGATTCTCACCCGGGGTGCAGATACTGGTCCAGGTCACGGGGCAGCCCGGGCCGCAGCGCGGGCGCCACCGCCTCGAACACCCGGGTCAGGGTAGCCTTGTCGAACTCCCGGTAGTCCTCGGTGGCCTGCAGCCAGACGCCGCCCGTGCGCGCTCATCGGCAGTTGCGGACGCCGAGGACACCGCCGGACGTGACGGTGCGTAGCGCCCAGATCGCGGCATGACAGCGCACGTGATCATAAATGCGACCACCTCGCGATTGCCCGTTGACCAATTCCTGCCTGCCCCGATGGCGCAGGTTACGCCCTGCGGGCATCAAGAAGGCCGATTGACGACTCGATCACGGCAGACCATGCCTGAAGGTCACCAACTCACCGGTTAGGTCGACGACGTCGACCTTCCATCCGGCGTTCAACCATGCGTGCGCTTGGACGCGTGTCTTGTTGAAGGTGTTGCCC